>JACCSL010000816.1 GCA_013812995.1 Ardenticatenales bacterium
GGTCGATGGCTGGCAGGAGGGCGGCTGGGGGCTGGGGCACACCTTCCCCGGCGCGGACTCGCCGGGAAGCTCGCGCCCCAAAGTGGCAGGGTTGTCCGTGCCCAAGTGGCTGGTACGCATCGACTATATCTTTCACTCGTCCCACTGGCAGACCCTCTCCGCCGAGATTGGCCCCTGGGACCAGGTCTCGGATCATCGGCCCGTCATGGCAACGCTACGCTTGAAATAAACTCAACCTATTGGACAATCTTATGGACCAAGCGATTGTAATCACAGGCTTTATGGGCACCGGGAAGAGCACCGTCGGGCAGCGTGTGGCGGAGAAGCTCAACCGGCTCTTCATTGATCTGGATGATCTGATCGAGAAGATGGCGGGGCGCTCCATCATCGACCTCTTCGCTGAGGGCGAGGCGGAATTTCGCTGGTGGGAACAGCACGTTCTGCGGCGTCTGGACCTGACGCAGCCCATCGTGCTGGCAACGGGGGGCGGAACGCTGGTGGGCTCCTGGAACCAGCGGCGCGTGGCGACGATCCCGACCATCGTTCTCGACGGCCCGCTGGAGCTTCTGAGGGCGCGGGTGATCGAGAGCAATCGCCCGCTGGTCCCGCACCTCGACGCGCTCTACCAGCGCCGGGCCGCCGCCTATGCGCGGCTGCCGCTCCATGTCTCCATCGTGGGCAAGAGCGTGGATGACATCGCCGATGAGGTCATCACGCGCGCGAGCCAGGCGCAGCCTCGGGCGCTCCCCACCACGTATGGAGAGATGCTCCTGGTCCAGATTCCGCAGGGCGAAAGCTACCCGATTCATATTCAGGCCGGGGTGCTTGCGGCCATCGGGGGCTGGGTGAGTCAGTTTAAGCCGGGGGCGGTGGTCGTGCTCACCGATTCCCGCGTGGGAGCCATCTGGGGGGAAACGATCCGCCACGACCTGCTGGCCGCCCGGCTCCCGACCACGCTCATCGAATTTCCCGCCGGGGAAAGCAACAAGAATCTGGCAACCGTTGAGCGCATCTACGATCAGCTCCTTGATGCTGACATTGATCGGAGCGGGGTGATCGTCGCGCTGGGGGGCGGCGTGGTGGGAGACCTCGCAGGCTTCGTCGCTGCCACATGGATGCGCGGCGTCCGATGCCTCGTTCAGGTCCCCTCGACCGTGCTCGCGATGGTCGATGCCTCCGTGGGTGGCAAGACCGGGGTGGACCACCCACGGGGCAAAAATCTGATTGGGGCCTTTCGCCAGCCCGACCTTGTGCTGGTGGACCCGCTCTTGCTGCACACGCTGGATTTACGAGAGCTACGGGGCGGGCTGGCCGAGGTGATCAAGCATGGCATCATTGCCGACCCTGCGCTCTTTGAGGAGATAGCACAGACTTCTTTTATTCCCTCCCCACCTCCGGAGGTATGGGAGCGGCTCATCGCGCAGGCAGTGCGGGTCAAGGCGGAAATCATCGAGCGAGACCCCTTCGAGCAGGGAGAGCGCGCCAAGCTCAACCTGGGCCACACCTTTGGTCATGCCATTGAACTACTGAGCGGCTTCGCCCTCTCCCACGGGGAGGCCGTGGCGATTGGCCTGGTTCTGGCGGCGCGGCTGAGCGAGGCGCTTGGCATCGCCGAACCGGGGCTCACCGCCCGCATCAAGCGTGTGCTGAGGCATGTCGGGCTGCCCACGCGCTGGCCCACCGCCCCGCCCGCGGCGCGTATCTGGCACGCCATGCAGAGCGACAAGAAGAAGGGGGTCAAGGGCATACGCTTTGTGCTCCCCCGCGCTCTGGGCGATGTGCTGGTGACGGAACCGGGGGAAATCGAAAAGGACTTGGTACTCCGCGTATTAGAGACAAGCAAGCAAGAAGGAAGCGCATGACGACTATCCTGGTGGTAGATGACTCAGCAACGATGCGCCGCATGATTATGGCCTCGCTCCGCAACCTCCAAGGGGCGCAGTTCAACGAGGCGGGAACCGGGCTGGAGGCGATTGAGCGCATGGCGCTGGCCCCTATTCATCTGATGACGCTAGACCTGAACATGCCAGACCTGCATGGTCTGGATGTATTGAAATTTGTGCGGGGCCACGAGAGCTACCGCTCTCTCCCGATCATCGTCCTGACCACGCGAGGGGATGAGGATAGCCGCAAGGCTGCCCTCGCGGCCGGAGCCACTTTCTATCTGACCAAACCGTTCAACCCCAATGAGTTGCTCTCCCAAGTACGAGCACTCCTAGCACAAGAGTGAGCCG
>JACCSL010000895.1 GCA_013812995.1 Ardenticatenales bacterium
GGATGATAGCACTCAGGGCAGCCGCAAGGAGCGTGAAGAGCAGTAGCAGCAGCATGAGCGGCGCGCGGGTGGAGGTCATAGAGAAGGAATCTCCAGGCGGAGGATATGGACCCGGCCCGAGGCACTCCCGGCGACGATGGTGCTGCTATCTGCGGTTATAGCGCAGGCGTGGAGCGCCTCCGCCGCGTGAAAGGTGGCTACCGCCCGACCCTTTTGAAGGTCCCAGACCTTGAGGGTTTGATCGTTCGAGGCCGAGATCGCCAGCCGCCCCTCCGCATCGACTGCGACAGCGTTGATTGGCCCGGAATGGCTCCCGAGGAGATGCTGAACCTCGCCGCTCCCAAGGTAGCGGACCTTGAGCGATTTGTGAAAGGAGCCATAGAGGAAACGATAACCATCCGGCAAAATTGCCACATCTCGCACCCACTCGCAGGGTCCAGAGAGCGTGCACTGCTCCTTGTAGCTTTCCAGGTTCCAGAGTTTGAGCGTGTGATCCGCCAGAACGGCGAGGGCCAGCGACCCATCTGGCGTGACGGCGAGCCGGCGGACCCCATTGGCATGTACAGCAAGCGTCCGTTTGGGCTGACCACTCTGAAGATCCCAGAGGTTGAGCGTCTGATCATACGAGGCTGACAGGGCAAAGCGACCATCCGGCGTGACAGCCACCCCGCATACCCCTCCTGTGTGGCCGCTGAGGGTGCGTTGCACCTGCCCGCTCTCAAGGTTCCAGAGCTTCAGCGTGTGGTCCGCCGAGCCAGAAATAGCAAAGCGCCCACAAGGCAGAATCGCCACCCCATAGACGGCGGTAAGGTGCCCGACCAGCGTGCGCTCCACCTGTCCGCTCTGTAGATTCCACAGTTTGAGGGTGTGGTCAGCGGAGGCGGAGAGCGCAAAGCGACCATCCGGCGTAATTGCCACATCGTAGACCGGAGCCGAGGAGCCTGAAAGAGTGTGTTGCTCAAGGGTGCTTTGCAGGTCCCACACCTTGAGGGTGTGGTCGTAGGAGGCAGAGAGTACAAAGTCACCCTGGGGCGGCATGGCAACGCCGGTCACCCAATCGGCGTGCCCACAGAGCGTGCGTTGTTCCTGTCCACTCTCGATTTCCCAGACCTTGAGGGTATGATCCGACGAGGTCGAGATGGCGAGCCGCCCGTTCGGTGTGATAGTTACCGCATGAACCCCATCGGTGTGCCCCACGAGCGTGCGATGGAGCTGGCCGCTCTCGAGGCTCCAGACCTTGAGTGTCTGATCGAAGGAGGCTGAAATTACAAAGCGGCCATCCGGCGTGACCGCCACGCCACGAACCCAGTCCTCATGCCCCACGAGGGTTCGTTGCTCCTGCCCGTCCTGAAGATTCCATATCTTGAGCGTCTTGTCGTACGAGGCCGAGATGGCAAATCGACCATCCGATGTAACCGTCACCCCACGAACCCCTGCGGTGTGTCCTACCAGGGTATGCTGCTCCTGCCCGCTTTGTAGCTCCCAGACCTTGAGGGTTCGGTCATCCGAGGCTGAGATGGCAAAGCGCCCATCGGTCGTTACCGTGACGGCCGTCACCCAGTCCGTGTGTCCTACCAGGGTATGCTGCTCCTGCCCGCTTTGCAGCTCCCAGACCTTGAGTGTCCCGTCGTAGGAGCTGGAGATTACCAGCGTCCCATCCGGCGTGACAGCAACGTCGGTCACCCAATCGGTGTGGCCGGAGAGCGTGCGCTGCTCCTGCCCGGTGGCGAGGTTCCAGACCTTGAGCGTGTGATCATGAGAGGCGGAGATGGCGAAGCGGCCGTTTGGCAGGATTGCCAGCCCGCGCACCCCGGCGGTATGGCCGGAGAGGGTACATTTGAGGGCGGCGGGTTCCCGGAGGCTGGCCGTGATGGGTCGCAGCCATATCGTCTGTTGCGCTCGGGTTGCCTGGGCCAGAAGTGCCTGAACCTCGGGAAGGGGGCTTTCCAGGAGCCGACCCAGGAGGTGCCCGACCAGCTGGCCGGGTTCTTGGACGAGAACATGGGCTGCCTGACGGAGGGTGCGCGCCACCTGCTGCACCGCCTCATCGGCTCGGAGCCACTCATAGTCAGCCAGCAGTGCATGGATGTCCGTGGCGGCAAGCTTCGTCTCTATCCACTCATAATCCAGCAGCAACGCGCGCAGTCGCTCGATCTCTCCCGCGCCGTGGAGGTGGTACGCCAGGTATCGCCAGAGATAGGGTTCGCCTGGGAACATCGCCGGCCAGCTCCGCGCGGGATGGCGACGGAGAAAAGCGGCGTGAGACGCGGGCAGGGCCGCTCCCTGCTCCTCAATGAGGAAGGTCCGTACGACATCATGGAGGCGAATTGTTCGGGTGTCATAGCTGAGCAGGAGCGAGAGTTGAGAGAGGCGCAGACAGAGATGCTTCGCCAGAACCAGATCCACCTCCCACAGCAGACTCACGGCGCTCAGGGGAATGTCGGTATCCTCGGGGAAGATAGCCAGCGCATGGTAGCAGCCGCGCTCATTAATGGTGGCTCGTCCGTAGCGCGCACTCTCCTTGAGGAGCTTGAGGCTAGCCCGAAGTGTCGCCGCCGCCGCCCGGCTGCGCTCCTGAAGTGGATAGGGGGTGTCAAAGGCGGTCAATCCGAGGTTGCTCAGTGTCTCGTTGGCCTCCTGGATCGCACTTGCTATATCCAGGCCCAGGTCGGTGACAAGATTATGGAGAAACTTGTTCACCAACTTAAGCAGCAGCGGCCATTCCCCGAGGCGACCGGCCAGGGCACGCAGCGCCTTGTCATGGCCGGCAGGGAGCGTTGTGCCCAGCAGTGCTACCGCCTCGCTCCGGCGCATCGCGTCCACCGCGATCTGCCGGACCCCCCGCTCCAGGAGGTGAGTATTTCGTGTCGTGATGAGACGTGCGCAATGCTTCCCTCCTGAAAGAAAAGGTGCCAGGTGCGCGGCCTCCCACACATCGTCGATCACCAGCAGCACGGTGCGCTCCTCCAGCAGGGTTGCCAGCCGGGCGGTGGCACTCTCCAGGTCGGGGAAACTATGTTTCCCCCGCTTGGGGCTGAGCGCATGGATCAGCGTTGCGACCTTGCTTGTCAGGTCACCAGGATTTTCCCCGAGTGTTACCCAGAGAATTCCCTGGGGGAATCCAAGGCGGATCTTGGGGTCGTGGCAGAGCGCTTGGGCCAGGGTACTCTTCCCATAGCCCCCTGGCCCGCGCAGCGCCACCATGATGGGAGCCGCGCCCTCGTTCGCTGTTGCCAGGAGCAGCGTTCGTACCAGATGGGACGCCGCTGGTCGCGGGACAAACTCTTTGGGCATCTCGTCGGCCATGAAGGGGGCTTTGGGCAGCGGGCCGCGCGTGATCTCCGGAAGGATGTATCCATCCCTGGCACGCATGAACAGTACCGGTGCTGCCCAGTCCGGCGAGGCAAAGGCGACTTCCGCGTGGTTCCCTACGCTGCTCAGGATCTCCTTCCGCCCCTCGACAGTCGCGGCATCCACAGGGTATCCCGCCGCCAGCGCGCGGTAGAAGCCCCCGTTGAACGCCATCGCGGAGCGGTCCGCGATGGCAAACTGCATCGCGATGACCGCTGGAAGCGCACTGCTACGCATCAACTGCTGCGCCAGCCCCGTATATCGGCGCTTCTGGGAGCCGACGGCGCTCTCGCAAGAGCTGAGAACGACCATCCGCACGGAGGAGCCTTCCAGGAAGGTCGCAAGCATCTCGCCATCTACGGAATCCATCTGACCCTCTTCGTCGCGCAGGCAGAGCACCCCGCTGTCCAGGCGGCGGTCAAAACCTCCGTGTCCATCAAAATGCAGAAGGTGGAAGCCCGGCGACTCCCGCAGGGCCTCGCGCAGAGCGGCGGCGGTGGCATCGTGCAGGACGCGGATTATCACCTGTGGCCCGAGCGCCTCACGGATAACTGCCTCGCTTCTCTCCAGGTCCAGCCTATCGCGTTCCTGGACATTGGCCTGTACATAGAGGATCCGCAGCGGGTGCTCTCCCCGCACAGAGGCAACCGGTCGTCGCGATTCGATGAAGCGAACGATGGGGAAGGTCAGTTGCGCGGAGAGGAAGCGCTCCTCGTCCGGGTCATAGAGGAGTTCCCAGGGGAGATTGCTCAGCTCGGGTGGGCGGACGGCCAGCTTGAGGCGTAACGTCTTCCCCTCACCGAGGGCAGATTGCGCCTGGTCGAAGGCACGCAGGAGGGAACGAGAGAAGAGCATCTGGAATAGGCGCATCCCCACCGCCCTCATTCGGTTGCAGTTGGGGGGCTGGCCCTGAGTGATACGCTCCAGTTCAGCGCGGACCTCAGATGTTGCGTCATAGTCAAACGGGGCCGAAAGGTTGATGCCCCTCGGGCCCCGCGCTTCTACGAGGTATTGGCCTGGCGAGCCCTGCACAACGAGGAAAAAATCTTCGTATTGCAGGGGCATGGGTTTTCTCCTTGTGCGGGGGAATCAATTGCTGCTGAATTGGCAAGTATCTACCGCCATTCTCGCTTAATTATGGGGTGTGTGTCAACTTTAAATGACCTCCTCCCCTTAATTGTTTCTGCTTCTGACGGAATTTGTGGTGAGTCCAAAGGCGCTGAGCAATGGCCCTCTCCCCCGGCCTGCGGCCGCCCCCTCTCCCGACGTCAGGAGAGGGGGAAGACCCTTTTCGTTCCCCTCTCCCGAAA
>JACCSL010000918.1 GCA_013812995.1 Ardenticatenales bacterium
CAGACCCGTTTCCAGGTGTCTGCCAATGTTCCCGACGAAGCCCATCAGCCCCTGCTTCACGCCGCTCAGCAGGTTGCCCAGGAAGGTGATGGGGTCTTGAATGATCTTCTGGATGGCTCCGGCAGCCCGTGAGAGTGTACTCTCCAGCATGGCCTTGAGTTCCATGACGGTATTAATCACGCCACTGACGGCTTCCTTGGCTTTCTCCAGGAAGCCCTTGTCGGCCTCCTTCATCTGCTCCAGTTCGGTGTCCAGGGCCTGTAGATTTTCGACATACTTATCGGCCAGCGAGGAGACCAGTTCTTCACGCTTGGAATCAACAGTCTGCTCCAGGTCATCGAACTTGCTCATCGCGTCGCCTGCGAGTTCCTCCGCGATCTCGCGCAACTCTTCTGGCTGCTGGGCGATGTACTCTTGAATCTCTTTCTTGCCCGTCTCAATGCGCTTCTTGGCTCGGTCGAGGTGATCCTTGACGATATCCGCCACCTTGTCGAGCACCGTGCGCATCTTGGCCGTGTATTTATCGCGCCCCTGTTTGAAGTATTCGAAATACTCGTCTGGCATGCTGGTGAAGTTGTCCCACTTCTCGGTTGCCCAACCGATCACCTGATCAGCCACGCCCTCCTGCTCTTTACGATACCGGCGATCTTTATACGCCTGGGTCTCTCGCTTGATATAAGCAATGGCTTCCTGCTTGGCCTCAGCGGCACCCGTGCTAAAGGCCGTATCGACTTTGGTATCCATGTCGGTCAGGATGCCCTCGACTGCCGTCTTGGCCGAGCCATAGATGGCGTCGATCTTCTGCCCTATCTGGGCCCGCTTGCTCTCGTCTTTGCCAACCGTGGTCCCTTGCAGGCCATCCATCTGCCCAAAGGTTGCTGTCCGCCCCTCGTGCATGCCCTGCACCTTGGCCTCTTCCAGCGCCTGCGCATCAGATTTAGCGGACTCGATTCTTCCCTGCTCGCTCCCTCGGAATGCCACCGGATCGTTCTTCACATGCTCCTGGGCATCTTTCTTCGAGGCCAGGGCACCCTGGAACTGGGGCTCGTTGGATTTCTCCAACTGCTCCTCCGTGAGCTTCGCCTCCGCCATCTGCTGGTCCAGGGCTTTGCTTTCCTTCTGGAGCGGAGCCTCAACCTCTTCGGGGCCCTTTGTCTTCGGGGCTGCCCCTTGTGCATTGGGTACAGCGGGTGACGCCCCCGGCTTATTCGTCTGGAGCGGGGCCACTGGCTTTTCGGCAACGGCTCCTGTGTTAGGCTCCTGCTTGACCTTATCGTCTACATTGCCCTGGGCCTGTGCCTTGCCGGTATCCACTTTCTGATCGACGGCCTGTGCGGCATTGTCAAAGGCCCCGCTGCTCTCGATATTTTCCATCTTTCGAGGGTCTTGGGGCATAGATTGGTCGATGCGCACCATGACATCATTGACGAACGATGCCTTATCAAAGCCAGGCGCGGAGCCGGTCGCCGCCTTGGCTGCCTGGGCTCCGGCCTCTACCTCAATCGCAGCAGATTGCTGATCCTGCGCCTTGCCTTTCTTTTCCGCCGGCGGCATCTTGGCAGCGGCGGCCGCCTCGTCTGCCTTCTGCTTGGCAGGGGCATGAACCTTTTCCTTGGTAGCCACTGCCCCGGATTGCTTTACAACCCCCTGGAACGCCGGGTCCGCCTGGGGTGATGTCGGTGCGAGTTTCCGCTGAATTTGCCCGGTTGCCGTGCGTTGCAGAGAGAGGGAGGCTTCCGTCGAGGTAGCTTCCGCAGCCTCTTCCTCTGGCTTGGTGCCGGAGACAGTGCTCTCGGCTGTCGTTCCGGATTCCTGAGCAGCGGGCTGTGGGCCCGTGGGGGCAGCGGGAGCAGCTGCGGCAGGTGTGGGCGTTGCAGCGGTAGGCTCAGGGGTAGGTGTGGCAGCCGCCGGGCCTGTCGGAGTAGCCCCAGCCACCGTAGGCGCAGGGGTAGGCGTGGCAACCGGCTGCGCCTCCTCCGGTGCGGGCATTTTGCTATCCGGTTTGGCGGCCTGCTCGGCGGCCTGCTTGGCCGTCTGCTCAGCTACTTTGGCCTCGGCCTCAGCCTTGGCGGCGTCCTTATCGTTGGCTGCCCCAGCCACGGCAGCAGAAGGCTCCTTGGTCTCGCCCTCGCCAGTGTCCTTGCTCTCCGCCGCAACAGCGGCTCCACCGCCACCGCCGCCACCGCCCTCCGCCCCAGCGGCATTGTCAGCTTCGCCCAGCGTAACCTCAGCGGCCATCTCATCTAGCGCGGGGGCACTCTCGCTGCTGACATCTAGCGAGGCACTCTCCCTGGCTGCCATCTGGGCAGCCTCTTCAATAGAGATCTCTGGCGTAGCAGGTGCTTCAGAGGATAGCTCTCGCTGAATCGCCCGGTTAGCTTTCGCAGGCTGCGCGTTGATGAGAGAGGCACTGAGTTTGGCGGGGTTGAGATTGGCTTTTCTTTGAACGTGATTGGCAGAGGATGGCTTATCATCGCCATTGGAGGAAGGTAAGGCAGGAGGAGTATGAGCTTGATCCGCGCTGGCATCTCCAGGCGCGTTCTCCGTTTTTTCCAGCGCGTCTCCATGCTCGGGAGCGACGCCAACGAGATGCTTTGTCTGAATAGGGTTCTGAAGAATGGGAGTAGAAACGGGGACAAGGGGGTTGTTCGCGCCAAGCATGTTGGCGACATCCCTATTGCGTCCACCTCGGTAAGAGATCTTTTGAATGACCTGCCGTTGTACTGGCGAGGGCAGATTCCCGAACTTGGTCTGGCCAGATAAAAACTCAGCAGGGATCGCATCCCAACCTTGCTGCTCTCCCCCTATCAGCTCGGGTACGGGTTGTTTTGTTGAGGCCTCTGGAACCTTTGTGCTGCTTTGATCGTGACCCTGCTCGCTCATACCCAATTCCTTCATCTCCGACATGCTAGTGTCGGAGGGAAGCCATCAAAATTTAAAGAGGAAATCCTTAAGGGGGCACAACTTTCTTGCTGACCATAATATCTATAAAAGCACCAAAAATCAATATTTGATGAGAATTTCAACTTCTGCTCGTATCGGTTTGTGGTGCTGGCTTATAGGCTGATGGGGTCCCGCCTCAAGCGTAAAACCAGGCTGCGGGGACCGCCGTGGGCTCTGGAAAGCTCGTTGTCCTGAATAAAGGGGACACTCTTGGCGCGCAGACCGCGCCATCCTGGCGTTGAGCAAGCATCTGGTACCGAGGTCAGTCGCGTGATAAGATGGAAAAATAAAACGTAAAACGTAAAACGTACCTGGTTCTGCTGGAATATGTGGTGGAGTCATGGCTCTGCGTGGCGGCCCTCTCCCCGGCCTTCGGCCGCCCCTCTCCCGATTTCGGGCGAGGGGACACTGAGCGAAGCGACGTGGGGGAGAGGGCTC
>JACCSL010000919.1 GCA_013812995.1 Ardenticatenales bacterium
GAGCCCTCTCCCCCACGTCGCTTCGCTCAGTGTCCCCTCGCCCGAAATCGGGAGAGGGGCGGCCGAAGGCCGGGGAGAGGGCCGCCACGCAGAGCCATGACTCCACCACATATTCCAGCAGAACCAGATACGTCCTTATCGATCACCTCATCCCTGACAGACTGCTAGGATAGAAAAATTTATGAAATCCCTCACGCACCTTCTCCCCTATCTCCCCCGCTATGAGGTTGTGGGAGAGCTGGACCCTTCCATTTCCATCACCGCGCTGGGCAATGACAGCCGCCACGTCCTGCCGGGCACGCTCTTCATTGCCTATCAGGGGCGCAACAACGATCTGCACCGCTTTGTCCCTGCCGCCGCCAAAGCCGGGGCCGTCGCCGCCATCGTCGAGCAGGCGGTGGAGGGCGTTGCCATCCCGCAGATTGTCGTGCCCGATGGGCGCGAGGCGTGGGGCTGGCTCGCTGCTGCTTGGGAGGAGCATCCCTCACGCAGCCTGCGTGTGATTGGCGTCACGGGCACGGATGGCAAAACTACCACGATGTCGCTCATTGCATCTATGCTCGACGCGCTGGGGCTCCCGTACGGGATGATTACCACCATCGGAGCCCGCATCGGCACACGCGAGGTGGAAACAGGCGAGCATGTCACGACGCCCGACGCGCCCATCGTCCAGCGCTTCCTGCGCGAGATGGTGGATGAGGGAATGCAGGTTGCCCTGCTGGAGACGACCTCGCACGCCCTCGCCCAGCACCGCGTGACTGGTGTGGAGTACGATGTCGCTGTCGTGACGAACATCACGCACGAGCACCTGGATGAACATGGCTCGCTGGAGGGCTACCGCGCCGCCAAACGCTCCCTCTTCGAGCGGCTCCGCACGAGCTACCCGAAGCCCGACACGCCCAAGGTCGCCATTCTCAACGCCGACGATTCCTCCTATGAGTACCTCTCGCCCCTCGAAAGCGATATCCAACTCCCCTACAGCATCGAGAGTTCGGCGGTCCGGCTACGAGCGCGCAACCTGCGATTCGAGCGCGACGGCACCCGCTTCACCGCCGATACGCCGATTGGCGAGGTGGAGATTGCCTCGCCCCTGCTGGGTCGCTTCAATGTGTATAATATCCTGGCCGCGCTTGGCGTGGGCATTGTCTTTGGTGCAACAGCGGCGCAGCTCCAGGAGGGCATCGCGATGCTCAAGGTCATCAAGGGGCGGATGGAGGCGATTGATGAGGGGCAGGACTTCCTCGCCATCGTGGACTTCGCCCACACGCCCGTCTCGCTGGAAAACGCACTTACGACCGCGCGCGAGATGACCAGCGGGCGCGTCATCTCCGTCTTTGGCTCCGCCGGTCTGCGCGACCGCGCCAAGCGGGGTATGATGGGGGAAATCTCCGGTCGCCTCGCCGATCTCAGCGTAATTACAGCGGAAGACCCTCGCACGGAAAACGTGGAAGATATCTGCGCGGAGATCGCTGCGGGGGCCGAGCGCGCGGGCGCCGTGCGCGACCAGAGCTATGTCATCGTCCACGACCGCGCCGAGGCGATTGCCTGGGCCATCAACGAGGCAAAGCCCGGCGATCTGGTCATCGCCTGCGGCAAGGGGCACGAACCCTCGATGTGCTACGGTACCACGGAGCATCCCTGGTCGGAGCACGAGGCGATGCGGGGCGCGCTCCAACGCTCCAACGCTCCAACGCTAAAAGCTGATTGTTGAGGGCTAAAAAATGATTGCAAGTCTGGATGGGAAAGTGCTGGCGATGCTGGATGATGGCGTGATTCTGGGGGTGGGTGGTGTGGGATACCGTGTGCGGCTCACCACTCCGTTCCTGGCGGAGCTGCGCGCGGGAACAGAGCTGTTTTGCTACACGCACCTCTCCATCCGGGAGAACGAGTGGAACCTCTTTGGCTTCAAGACGCAGGAGGAATTAGGGCTTTTCGAGCTGCTGCTGACGGTTCAGGGGGTTGGACCAAAGGCCGCGCTGGGGATGCTCTCGGCGATGGAGCCGCAGGCCATCGCGGGGGCCATCGCGGGGGAGCAGCCGGGGATGCTCACGCGGATTCCCGGTATTGGGCAGAAGATCGCACAGCGCCTCGTGCTGGACCTGAAGAACAAGGTCGGCATTTACGCTACAGGCATGACGCCCGCCAGCGCCAGCGACTCTGACGCCATCTCCGCACTGACGGCGCTGGGCTACTCCGTGGCAGAGGCGCAGGGGGCGCTCAAGCAGTTGGACCCGAAGATGACATTGGAAGAGAAGATTTTCGCCGCGCTCCAGAAGCTGAGCGACTGATATATCCCATCCAAACAACTTCTTAAAGCGGAACGCGCCACGACCAAAAGGAAGAAGCGTTGACAGCTAGCTCCCTACTTCCTACTGGCGAGCGAATCGATATCGGGGGACGTCAGCTGTTTGTGAGAGTCATGGGCCAGGGAAGTCCCACCATCCTTTGCGAGTCAGGGTTGGGAGACACGAGTCAGACATGGAGCACGCTTCAGAGCAGACTCTCTCTGCTCACCACAGTCTGTAGTTATGACCGGGCCGGACTCGGGCACAGCGATCCTGCACCCGTCCCACGCACCCTAAAGAGCATGGTGAGGGATCTGGCTGTGCTGCTCGGCACGGTCCAACTCCCCCCGCCCTACGTACTGGTGGGTCACTCGTTTGGCGGGCTGCTGGTGCGCCTGTACGCTAGCCAGCACCCTGCGGCAGTGGCGGGTATAGTCCTGATCGATTCCTCCCACGAAGAAAAAGAGCAGCGCTTCGAGTCCGTGCTCCAGGGGGAGCTCCGCCAGCGCCATCGCGCTGCCTGGCACGACCCTGCGAAGAATGCAGAGCAGGTGGATCGCCGACGCAGCAGCGACGAGCTCCGTCAGGCACCGCGCCACTTTGCAGTCCCCCTGCTCGTTCTCACACGCGGTCGTCCGCTACCCCTCACCCCACCGTGGCCCCCCGCAGCCCTGGCTCAGATTGAAAAAGAGTTGCAGCAAACCTTGCTCGCCGAGTCCCCGCAAAGTCACCAGATCATCGCGACCGAGAGCGGACATTTTATTCATCACGACGAGCCAGAGCTGGTAATCCAGCTCCTTCAGCAAATGGTAGATGCCATTCGTCGCTCTACCCAGGCATAGCGACGACTTGGGTCGAGCGTGACGCTGGAAGAACCCTACACGGTGGAGGCGGCTGCCTCATGATTACCAACGTGCCCTCGCTCAAGACCAACGCCCACCAGCGGCACGTCGGGCACCTTCCCGAACGCCTCAATCCTGCCTCTTTTGTTTTGGGTGCTAGACAATCATTCTGGCGAGCCCTATACTATCTTCAATCAACTCGCATTCCATCGTCATGCCAGTGTTGGTCTGAGGTCCATCCCATGCTGACATATCATCTTGAGCGTCTGAGTTTCCTGCTGGACACTACCATGCTGCCTACCGATACTCGTCGCCAGTGGGCTACCGAGGAACTCATTGTGATTTTGCGCTTTTTGCCCCAGATGGATAGCTTGAGCCGAGGCACCATCCTAACACACTTGCAAACGCTTGCCCCCTCTTCCACACTCCAGAGTGCGCTGGCAAAGATTGCCTGCGCCGAGGGATCCTCTTGCTTGCTTTGAAAGCAGCTTCAGTGATTGCTGAGGTGAGGGCCAACCCCCGCAATCCTGGGGTCTGGCTGACGTTGGGGGACGATTTGTTAAAAGCAGGGGAACGGGAGCGGGCGCGGGAATGCTATACCCGTGCTCTGCGGCTGGACCCGAATAACCGTGCCCCCTACCAGGCACTTGCCGCACTCTATGCACCGCTCATCGGGCCAGCACTGGCAGAATGGGAGCGCCGCAGGGTTGGCCCGTGGAGTGGAACAGCGGCGTTTCTCTTTAATCGTCTGAAGCCGCAGGAGCAGAATGGTCGTCAGGGACCGCCAGGGAGCACAGGCACGAAGGTTCGGTAGAGCGCCTGATACTGCCAGACCGTCGAGACTGGCTCTCCGTTCTGTTCTCCTCCCAGAACAACAATGTGAGGGTCGCTTGCGATGAGTGCCGGGTGCGTAGGAAGGGCACTGTCGGGCAGTGGCAGCCGGTGCCACTGGCGGTCAGGGTCGCGCTCAAACAGTCCATCCGCCCCAAGCAGGTAAAGAGCATTTCCAAGCGCCACCAGGCGAGGCGCTGCCTCGGCAACAGGCAGGGGGGCCTCGGCACGCACCGGGTTATCGGTGCGGGGATCAAAGTGGAGTACCTCGTTCAGGGCACGATCCGTCGCGTCTATCCCACCGACCAGGACGATGCCATCCCCGACAGCGACAGCGGCGAGGTCCGCCCGAGGGCTAGGCAGGGTCGCCATGACCTCCCACTCCCCCCGCTCCGGGCTGTATCGGTAGATGGTATCCTGGATTTCCATCCCATCCCACCCTCCAAAGAAAAACAGTTCTCCCTCGAAGGCGGCCACAGCCCCACGCGCCAGAGGAGTTGGTAGAGTCTCTTCCGACCACTCATCCCCCTCGGGATCATAGCGTTGGAGCAGAGGCAACGGTTTGTCATCCCCTCCAATGCCTCCTACCACAAAAAGATCACCGCTGAGAACTGCTGTGGCTGCCCCGCGAACCGGAACGGGCAGAGGGGCGCGAGACTCCCACTGACCTGCGGAAAGATCGTAGCGCCATAGCTCCTCCGCCAGCCCCGTGGTGCCTATTCCCCCAACGACCAACAGTGTGCGGCTGAGCGTCGCGGCAGTGGCATCGCTGCGTGGCGCAGGGAGTTGAGCCAGCTGCTGCCACCGCTCCGGAGCCTCCACCACCGTCGTGGTAGGGGACAGGGTAG
>JACCSL010000950.1 GCA_013812995.1 Ardenticatenales bacterium
GGCTGGTACTGCGGCGAGGGCGTAAAGGTAATGCCCACCATAGCCGTGAATTCCACGGCGATCCAGTAGATAATGCGCCAAACGATAGCCAGGAAAATAATTGCGAGGTGGAGCAAGATCATCCCCAACTGGCCTGCGGGTGCCTCGCCATACGACCAGAGCCACTGGCGCATGGCCTCCCGCCGGCTAGGCTCCAAGAGCCAGTGCGCGAAGAGGCCGCCGCTCAAGGTGGTCAGGGCCGCGCCAGCCAGAAACGTCCCCTGGCGTACCATAAATCCTCCGGAGCGTACCACCGCGAGTGCCCAGTCCTCCGCCACGAGCCGCGCCAGCCCGAGGGCAATCAGCCCTAGGACCCACAAAACCACCAATGCGGGAAGCAAGGCAGAGCTCTGTTGGCCTAGCAGGGCAAGAACAGCCAGAAGGAGCAAACCGCTATGCATAGTCGCACGAGCACGGTACAACCCGACCAACTTCTGGCTCCACTCCATGCCACGCATCCATGCAATAATAGCCAGCCACAGCGTCCAGAAGCCCGGCCCAGGCTGAAGATGAAACACATTGCCAATGTCACTCAAGAAAGCGCGCCATCCACCACTCACCAGCACCCACCATAGGGTCGTGCTCACGATGATGAGGCCACTGAGGAAGAGCCGGGTCCGACCCCATCCCACCCGCTCTTCCAGCCGAATCACCAGATGGCCCGCGCCCAGGGCCAGCAGGGCCAGCGCGAACCAACCACTGACCAGAGCCTGCGTCGCAAAGGTGGAGAGCGGAGCATTCAGGCGAATGAAAAAGAGCGCCCAGGCCAGCAACCCAACTCCCTCGATGACGAGGAGAAGGCCCCTGGAAAGCTCCCGCCGCCAGTCCCAGGCAAGCACCTGCACCTCTTCTGGCTGGGGCGGACCGAAGAGGGGACGAGCGCGGTCAGCCTTCAGTGTCTCTTCATTAGCATATTGCTGCTGAAACATGGTCCAATCCTTGAGAGCGGTCTACGTTGGACTCTCAGGCGAGGGCTCGCTGGCAATACGCTGCCAGGCTTGCTGGAGAGATTCGAGCGCGTCGGCCGGAAAATGATGCTCCCCATAGTGGGCAGCGACATAGGCATCGGTCAGGGTTAGAAAGTCCTGTTTGCGCTGTGGGTAGTGGTGGCATAAGGGAGCAAGATATTCATAGGGCGTCTTTTCTTGCGGGCGCGCCAGCCCATGTTCGTCCCCAAAGAGTAGCAAATTCTTGTACAGGTCGTGAACCGTATCCGTCCCGAAGTGGCGGGGTGCACGGGATACCAGGCGCTCTCGCAGGGCCTCGCCCTGACGCTTCAGCCACGCCCCTAGATTCCACGTCGATGCAGCCTGTCCATACTCACTTTGGTCGTCCGCATTCTCGCGAGCTGCGGCGACATGCCGCTGTCGCCGCAGCAAATAGTAGGAGAGCAAGAGCAACAGCAGCACGACACCGCCATAGAACAGGATGCTCTCTGTGGAGCCGTCACCCTGTTGAATCATTGGGGTCATCTCCTCACCAGGAACTGGCGCGGGGGCTGACGGAGGCCCCATCGTCTGGGCATCCCGACCTTGGTTGATCCACTCGAAAAAAGGAATGAGAACCCCCGCCACAATCTGGAGAACGCCCACAAGGAGCTGGCCAAGCAGGGGGGCAAGCGGGGTAAAGAGCACCTCCAGCCCCTGCATGAGGAGGGCTGCCACCGGGAGGAGGAGAAGGGTGAGCAGCAGAACGCCCCCTACTGCTGCGCCAAGCGTTCCCAGCCAGCGCGCGTTCATCGGGAGCGATGAACCCTTGAGGTGGCGACTGACCTCGTCGGCACGCGCCAGCGCGAGAGCCAGCAGGCTGAGGGCAAAAAAGAAAAAGATCAACGCGCCCGACGGAGCGATGCCCCGAAATGTCAGAAGCAAGAGCAAGATCACAATTAGGGCGGCATAACTGCAAATCTGGCTAAAGGTGGTGGCAGAGCCTACCACGGGTTGAACAATGCGGCTCGTCCGATACCAGAGGAGGAGCCCCGTTATCGCAATCACGGTGAGGGGCACTGGATCAAGGAAAAGTCTCTGTAAGCCAACCATCGCCTGCACCCAGCTCCCCGGCCCCGGAAAGCCACCCACGGCCTGCGGGGCCTGGCCGCGCATCAGCAGCGAGAGCAGGATGACCCCAGCGGCATAAGAGAGCAATCGTCCCGCCCCGCTTTCCAGCAAGCCGCGCTGCAAAAGCCAACGATTCAAAGCCAGCAGGAGGACACCTACGACAAAGAGAGGTCCCCAGCCTGTCGCTCCACCTTCTGGATTGCCTCCCAAAAAGAAAGAAAGCAGCGAGAGCCAGATACACTCGATACCTAGCAGGGTAGCCAGGAGCAAATGGTAGCGCAAGGTTGCATAAGAGAGGCGCATACTTAAAGCGGCGACCCTTCAAGGGGGATAGGTGCAGGCTTTTTGGGCTTAAAAGGCTCATCGGGATCGTAGTCCTCCGGGAGCATCCACCTCTCGACCACCTCTTGCGCGGGGGGCTGGCCCGTCCGCACCTCGCGGGTGGTAAATGAGTGGGGCAGCCGATGGACAACGACACCCTGGAGTCCCAACCGCGTCGCATCCTCTTCGCTGAAGCTGTTGTCCAACGAAATGAGGGCCATCTGTCGCCCGGCGCGGTGTAGGCGAATCATCTGCTCCTGCAACTCGCCGCTGACCACGGCTGTGACCACCACAATCGTCGCGCCCCAGCCGAGCTTCGGGCTCTCTGCCCGTAGCAGTTTCTCAATGGAGGCGGTCGCAAAGCTGGTAATGGCTGCCAGCGCCTCCAGGATAAATCGCATCTGGTGCGGCGAGCGGCCCGGTGCCACCTTGATTGGCTGGTCGCTCTGCGGGACGCTGCCGTTGGCGAGGAGGCCCACCGCGCTCTTCTCGTTGAAGGCGTGCTGACAGATACTCGCGGCCACGGAAATCATCCACTCCAGCAACTCGCGATTGACCCCCTGCCAGTGCTTCTCGAAGGTTGCCACATTCAGCAGGACGACGCTTTGCTGCTCCTGCGTGGGTTCCCAGACACGCACCTGGAGTACCTGGGTTCGCGCGCTGGCCTTCCAGTGGACGCGGCGCATGGGATCATCCGGCTGATACTGCCGGACACCGACCACCCGCGTGGGGTCCTCAAAGACGGGCAGGTTGACCCGACGACCACCAAAAGGATTCTTGGCGGGCAATCCCAGCCGCTCCAGCGTCTGCACTTGTGGGTAGACGATGAGGCGCGTTGTGCCCTCCAGGATCGCCTCACTCTCGAAGAGCCCAAAGATGTCCCCGGAGCGAACCTGCGCCGGACCAAAGAAATAGAAACCGCGCTGCTTGCAGGGAATCGTGTACTGCCAATGCACCTTCTCATACCACAGCAGCGCCGTGACGTGGCTCAGTAGCCCAATCCTGGGAAGCCCGGAGGGGAGGAGGGTGCGGCCCGTGGGTGGCATAGACTCGGGCAAGCGATCATCCACGCGCACCCACAGCAGCGGCAGGGGCTTCTGGTTGGCTAGCTCTATCCTCATTATGACTGTCTCGCCCGCGAAGGCACGACTCTCACTAAGCGTGCGCGTGTAGGAGAGATGACGTAGCGCCCAGCGATTCCAGAGTTGGGCCACAGGCACCACTGTCAAGATCAGGGCGGCCATGAAGAGCAGAGCCTCTTGGCCTGTCGCAAACCCCAGGAACGCCACCAGGAACGCCAGCGGCAGCCAGCTATCCTGATCCATCTTGCTCCTCCTCAGCAGGCGGTGCAGCCGGCTCGCCCTGCTGCGCCTTGACCGCATCAGCAATGGCACGGACCCGGCTCTTGCCGACCATTGAAAGAACATTGAGGGGTTTCTGGGAGGGGTTGCGTACCCGCTCCAGGGAGAAAAACTCGGCCAGGACGGCAAGGGCAATCACCTCGGTGTAGCCAAGATAGTCCCACTGCTTGCGATTGGCCTGGTAAGCGTGCGCGGCTTTTGCCAGGGCGTCCGGGGAAGGGTCAGTCATAGAAGAGGTCGCTTTCAAATCTGCTCAACGGGAACCGGCACACTATCGACCACCTCGCTGATAATCATCTCAGGGGTGCGCCCGCGCAGACGGGTTTGCGGTGAGATCAAAACACGGTGCGTCAGCACAAAGGGCGTCAGATACTTGATGTCGTCCGGGATGACGAAGTCGCGGCCGCGCAGGGCGGCCAGTGCCTGCGCCGCGCCATAGAGCGCCAGGGTGGCACGCGGGCTCGCCCCCAGCTCCAGCGACTCATGCTCGCGGGTGGTGCGCGCGATGGCTACCACGTAGCGGCGCACACTCTCCTCGACCTTGACCGCGCGCACGATATCCCGCAGCGGAAGCAACTCCTCAATGGGCATGACGGCCTCCAGGGTCGCCAGCGGCTCGTCCCGCTCGAAGCGCAGGAGCATCTGCTCCTCTTCCTCGGCGGTCGGGTAGCCCACAGTCAGCCGCATCAGGAAGCGGTCCAACTGCGCCTCGGGGAGTGGGAAGGTTCCCTCCAACTCCACCGGGTTCTGCGTCGCCAATACCATGAATGGGCGCGGCAGCTTCTTGGTTTCGCCCTCAACGGTGACCTGCCGCTCGGCCATCGCCTCCAGGAGCGCGGCCTGGGTGCGGGGGGTCGCCCGGTTGATCTCGTCGGCTAGCACGAGGTTCGCCTGGATGGGGCCGGGGCGGAACTGGAATTCCTGATCGCGCTGGTTGTAGATGTAAAGCCCGGTAACATCGGAGGGGAGCAGATCCGGGGTGAATTGGATGCGGCGGAAGGAGGCATTGAGGCTGGCCGCCAGCGCGCGCGCCATCGTCGTCTTACCGGTACCGGGAACATCCTCCAGCAGGACATGTCCCTCCGTGAGGAGCGCCACCAGCAGTAACTCAATAATGTTACGCTTCCCGACCATCACGCGGCCAACATTGTCTTCAATGCGCCGCGCGGTCATTTGTAATGAACTAGGTTGTACCAAGGGGGGGTCCTTTCGGGACAAAAACGTAAAACGTAAAATGTAAAACGTAAGACGGCGTCCCTATGCCATCTCACGTTTACGTTTTCATTACCCCTATCTACCGGACTTGGTTCGGCGCTGCTGTCTACCCTTCCATGACTCGCCCGAGCCGACGATGAATCCAACTCTGTAAACCAGGGGGCAGGTGGCGTAGCGCATGGTGGCGGACGCGGCGAATCCAGTACCAGGGGGTCCAGGGCTTCATACCATAGCGCTCACTCACGAGGAGCGCCTCTCGCCAGTGCTTCTCCTCCTGCGAGACCGTTTTGGATACCTGGTGGCGACGAAACGCGGCCAGTGGAATAGGAAGATAGGCCAGGGGAAACTCGCACGCGATACGGATAAAATAGTCGAAATCCATCACGAACTGGAGCGAGGCATCGAAGAGTCCAACCTTCTCCGTGACTCGGCTCCGCCAGAAGGTCGCGGGCTGGGGGAGATAATTTCCCTGGTGGATCATTTGCTCGACTGTCGTGGGCTGAATCGGAAGTCGCCCCAACACATGGCTCTTCGTGTCGATGACCTGGCACTCCCCATAAAGCAGGCCCACCTCCGTATTGGTGACAAAGTATTCCGCCACGGTAGCCAGAGCATTGGGCAGATAGAGATCATCGGAGTTCAGGTAGGCCAGGATGCGGCCCGAGGTCTGCCGGAGTCCCTTGTTGATGGCGTCCGCCTGCCCGGAGTCGGGGCGGCTGACCCAATGCGCCAGCCAGGGCCCATAGCGGCGCAGCACTCCCACGCTCTCATCCGTGCTACCCCCGTCCATGACGATGTATTCCAGGTTGGGGTAGCCCTGAAGCAGAACGGAGCGAATCGTTTCCTCCAGGAACGGTCCCTGGTTGTACGAGGGGGTGACGATGCTGACGCGTGGCCAGGGCGATCCATCTGCCCGCCTCTCAGGCAGCAAGGCACTCTCAGTGGTCCAGGGCCATCCCGTACGTCCGGCGGGCGGGGGAGGCAGGTCGGCGAGTCTAGGAGAACTCATGCAATTAGGCCCTATCTCTTGCGGTAGAAGCGATCTTCAAGAATTCTTGTGCATACGTTTGGCATTGAACCAGGCTCTCGGCATACGCTTTCTGCTCCCGGCTCCAATCGGGACCAGGCAGAAGGTGCGGCAGGGTACTCTGGATGGTCTCGGCCAGAGCCGCAGGCTCGTGACGCGCGAAGAAGTAGCCATAAGGCGGGTCCTGCTCCAGGTGAACCTCCAGGTCTGAGAGG
The DNA here is from genome assembly GCA_013812995.1 of Ardenticatenales bacterium. Classification (GTDB taxonomy): domain Bacteria; phylum Chloroflexota; class Anaerolineae; order Ardenticatenales; family Ardenticatenaceae; genus JACCSL01. The sequence continues at coordinate 6,236 of JACCSL010000950.1, forward strand.
ATCAGTGGTTTGCCCAGCAGGCGTGCATCCTCTACCACCGTGCTCCAGCCCTCAAAGAGCGAGGGTTGAATCACCGCCAGGGCACGACGCATGAGTTGAATCTGATCCTGCCGAGGGATAAGCCCCAAAAATCGAACCTGCGCTTCTATCTCATACTCCTTGATAAGCGCGAGAAGCTCTTCACCATACTGGGGGAAACGATAATCATGGAGCTTTCCTGTACAAACGACCAGCGGGCGGATGCCTTGCTGTTTGAGGAGATAAAGTGCCTCAAAGAGTGCCCGGTGATTCTTGTGGTGCCAGAATTGGTTGCTGACCAGCAAAAACTCATCGGGAAGCTCGTATCGGCGCTGCGTCTCCACAGGGTCGCCCTCGAACCAGTTTGCCTCTGGAACGGTACGAAATCGCAACACCACTGGCATGGCAGGCAAGGTTGGGTAGAACCTTCTGAAGTCCTGCAAGGCGCTCTGGCTGCTGAACACGAGCGTCGGGGCCTCCTGAGCGAGCCGTGCTATCTCGCGGTCACGGCTCCGATGCTCCGTCGCTGAGAAGAGATGGGGCAGAATCTTATGCTGAAAATCAGGAATCCAGCCTGCCCAATAGCACCCTAGTGCCAGGGAAGCGCCAAAGCTACCCATCACCGGGTAGAGAAAGTCTAGCTTGTGGCGCTGAGCGAGCCGTGCTAGGCAGGGATCCTCCAACTGAGCCACTGCTCGGCCAACGCGGCGGCGGAGGCGATTGAAAAAGGAGAGGCTCAGACAAGGTTCCAGGCAGAGATGATCGACCAGGGGCTGGAGCGAGGCATAGGGCGTTGGATCCGCAGTGGACGCAGCGATGAGAAAAAGCTCTATCCGAGCGCGCTGGTCAGGGGCCAGCATTCCCAACGCCTTGACCAGATTCTGAATATAAACGATGCCGCCCATCCACTGGCTGTCCATTGGCAGGAGGAGGCCGATTCGTTGTGCTCTCACCATTCCATAACCTCCGCGCGGCACCATTCGGCAAAGCCCTCAACTCCACGTGCCAGAGGCACCCTGGGTTTCCAGCCCAGCCCTTGCAGGCGGGTCATATCTGCCTGCCAATTGCGCGGCGTGCCGGCGGGAATCACGCCGTCAAACTCGATTGGAATGTCCCGTCCCAGGGCGGAAAGGGTAAGTTGCGCTAGTACCTGAATCGTCGTTTCCACACCGCTCGCCAGGTTGTAAATCTCTGCTTTGCCGGGCGCTGAGGTTGCTAGATGGTGAATAACCCGCGCCACGTCCTGCCCGTGGATGAAATCACGGCTCTCTTCGCCGGTTCCTCGCAGAGACAGCAGCGGCTGCGTGAGTGCTTTTTGGCACATATCCCACATCACCTGTCGGCGAAGACCCGGCCCGTAGGCCGAGAAGATACGCAGAATCGTCGTGGGTAGGCCATAGAGTTGATGGAATTCTGTACAGAGTTGTTCCCCAAGCAACTTATGAAAGCCATAGGGGGAGAGGGGCTTGGGAGGGGCGCTCTCCGAGATGGGCAGAACGGCAGGGTTGCCGTACACCGCCGCGCTGGAGAGATAGATTAGGTGACACGTGGGGGCATGTTGACGCAATATGTCAAGTACATGAAAGGTGACGGGTACTGATGCCTGGAAGTCTGCCAGCGGTTCGCGCAGTGAAAGTTCCACCGAGGAACGTCCCGCACAGTGGACGCAGAGACGCGGTTTCTGGCTCTGTACCAGGGTTTCAAGGGCGAGGGAGGGGAGGTGCATTTGCTGGTAATGGCTGAGGTTATGATGTGGGGCGTCATCGATGGACTTTGTTCCCACGCCAACCACGCGCCATCCTGCCTGCGCAAAGTGGTAGGCCACATACTGACCTAGAAAGCCCGTGACACCCGTAATTAGGACGGTTTGCATAACTCCTTGACCTTGAACACGCGCTGGCTCTCTATCTCGAAGAGAGGCATTTCCGCAATCTCTGCAAGTCTTTCCTCCCATCCAAGGAAGGTCAACTGGCCACTTTTAGCCCGCGATTCGCGGAACTGCGCCTGCACATAGGCTTTCTCTGGGGTGTAGCGCCTCAGAGTGCCCAACAGATCATCGCGAACAAAGAAGAGGTTGTTTCCGGCCTGATTGGACCCTACCAGCGCATAGTTCCGACTCCGCGCCAGGTGCTCCAGTGCTGCAATAGAGGCCCCATAGTACAGGGTCGAGTAATGGGCCTGCTCCCTAACAAAGTCCTTATCGTAGGGAATCGTTACCTTCTGCTGGGCACCAAAGAGACTGTTGTACTCGGTGATGACAATCGCGGGACGCACGTCCTCCATCGCCTTCCACACCCAGTAATCATTTCCATCAATGTCAATTGAGAGGATGCCGATGTCCCCGGCGATGCCGTGGCGGCGTAATAACTCGTTGATGTTCTCGGCTGTGATGAAGGTCTGCTCGGCTTTTACATTATAGCGCCAGTAGAGCGGGGAGCTTTTGATACGCTCGATGTTCTCCGCAGAGCCATCCATGATTAGGCCGGACCAGTTGCACTGTTGGAGCAGGAAGCGCGTGTTGGATTCCTGGTAATCAGCTACCCCAAACTCGACGAAAATATCCCGTTCAACTCGAATATGGCGCAGGAGAAATTGAATAATACCATCCTCGCCATTCTGGGAGTAGACCTTGAATTCATTGTGACGAATATCATTGGACGCCTGCATCTGCTGGTGGGCCAGTTCGAGCCGTCCAATGGCCTGCTGTAGCTGATCCAGCTTGTCGTATATTGCCTGTGGGAGCAGGAGTAGCTGTCGTAGGCGCTTTAGAAAAGTCACGCACCCCCCCGTCGGGACATTTTTCGTTGAAGGGCCTTCGCTGTTCGCCGGAGGTGCCCTGCGATTTGCTCTGCTGGCGACCAACCCAGGAACTGAGCTATCGCCTTGGAGTTCCGTCGATAGGAATCACCGAGTACTGCTTTGCCCCATTCCTCGTGAGTTACAGCGTTCTCTGGGTGAACAAAAAACTGTGGGCATTGCTGCCGGATGGCTGATTCTCGTCCGTGCAGGATGACATGTTTCAGTAGGTCAGGATACTGACTATACCAGGGATCCTTCTCGAAATCTTTTTCGCTAAATTCTGCGAAGGGTCCATAAATCGATAGTTTACACCCAGCGTAGGCAGCGTAGGGCAGATGAGAGCCTATCGCATTGGTTGTCATCGTTTCGAAGCTTCGGAAAATCGTAGCCATTCGGTGCAACGCATTGCGATCCTCCACCGTAGCTCCCACGATCCAGGGAATTCCATAACGATCAAATTCTGTGATCCAAGTTCCCTTGATCAGACAGGAACTATGAACGCAGGCAACGATTTGAGAGAACTGATCCTTCAACTGTGCGATGGCTGCGACATAGCTGTGCTCGTCCCACGTATGGCTGGTGTAGGGCAGGGAGTGGCTTGGCATAACGAGGAGGGTGTTGGGTTGACGTAGAACCTTGCTATCAGGGGCATAGATAAAAGGTAGACCCACAGCCACGGCTCGTTCAAAACCAAACGCTTTGAGCGTCTGAACATGGGCCTCTGTGGCAACCAGATGGCGCTCCTTGGCGCTTCCCCAGGGCACCAGCTGGCGAACATGAGCGATAGGCTGATAAACCCACCCATGCCGCCAGGTGGCAAAGCTGCGCGGAGCTTTTGCTCTGCCGAGTTGTATCGCAATCTCGTGGCTTGCCCCGTAATAATCAGGCTCGCTGCGGAGCACGGTTGGCTCAATGGGAGGTAGACGCTCGGTGAGCCACTGAATATCGTTGTGGTTCATCTAGCCTGGCTCGCGTCCCGCGACCATGTCCCAGGTCAGGGGCGTGCCCCGCTCCACAGTATGGGCTGCCCGCTTGCCCAGCACCGCCTCCAGATACTTTGGGGGCAACCCATGACCGGGCCGGATGGAGCGAACGTTTTCCTCGCTGAATACCTCGCCTGCTACCACATCTTGAATCACAAACAGCGAGCGCCGGAAGAGCCGACTGGCGGCCTCATGCTCCGTCACCTCGTAGCTGATGGTACCCAGCGTCTTCTCCGTCACCCGAATCGCCTCGACCATCGCCTTGAATTCGTGGGGTTCCAACGAGAAGGCGCTATCCGGGCCGGGCGTTGCGCGGGAGAGCGTGAAGTGCTTCTCCACAATGCAGGCCCCGAGCGCCACCGCTGCCACAGGCACCGTGGTTCCCAATGTATGGTCTGAGAGACCCACAGGCACGCCAAAGGTCTCGGCCAGGTGGGGAATCGTGCGCAGATTCATCTCTTCCGGTGGAGCCGGGTAGGCGCTCGTGCATTTCAGCAGCGCAATCTGGTCGTTTCCGCTTTCCCGGATGGCGTTAATCGCCTCCGCGATCTCCTCTATCGTTGCCATGCCCGTAGACATAATGATGGGCCGGCCCGTTTGGGCGATACGCCGCACCAGGGGAATATCGACCAGCTCAAACGAGGCGATTTTGTGCGCGGGGACATTCAGCTTTTCCAGAAACTCCACTGCGGTAGGATCAAAGGGGGTCGAAAAGAAATCAAGCCCCAGCTGGCGGGCGGCCTCCTGAAGACGCGGATGCCATTCCCAGGGCGTATACGCCTCTTCATACAGATCATACAGCCGCCGTCCTTCCCAGAGTGTGCCTTGCCTGATCTGAAAGTAGTCGTTGCTACAATCGATGGTCAGGGTGTCGGGCGTGTAGGTCTGGAGCTTCACGGCATCTGCCCCCGACGTTTTGGCGGCTTCCAGAAGGTGAATGGCCTGATCAAAATCATGGTTGTGATTGGCGGAGAGTTCGGCAACCACATAGATGGGTGCGCCTGCTCCAATAGCGCGGCCATTGATTCTAAAAGAGTGACTCATGACTCTGCTCCCTTTTCCAGCACAAACAGGAGAACGGGCTGCCCCTGCACCTCTATGATGCCCCTATTCTCGAAACCCGCTCGCTCGAAGGTCCGCTGAGATGCCTTGTTCTCTTCTTTGATGTACGCCTGAATCGTGCTCACGTCCGTCTCGGTGAACAGGCGCTGCGTCGCGAGCTCGATGAGCCTGCTCCCATAGCCCTTGCCTCGGAACCTTGCATCGACACTCACTGAAACAGTGGCACTAGGCCCCCTCTGATCAAGGCGGATCTGCCCCACAGGGGTTTCTGTGTGGTCCGTTGCAAGGTAGAAGTGACAGGCAGGATCCTGGAGTTTGGTGGCCAACCACTCTATATGGCGCTCCCAGGGAATGGGCTGCGTGGTTAGCGAGATTGCACGCACGGCGGGCTCGTTAGCCCAATGCCAGAGGAGGTGGCCGTCTTGCTCGCCTACCTCCCTCAAATGAAGCACCTCTTCCGTCTGCATGGCCTCAATCACCCGCCGCGTTCCCTGGCCATCTATCAGGTGCCGGGCAACCCGCGACATCTCGCTGCGCTGGCTCTGAGAGTGGAGCAAGGTTTCCAGATGCTCGCGCACCAGAGGCACGGTGACCTTGTGATAGCGGCCCAGATTGATGGCCGCGCCGACATCGTGCAGGTGCGCCGCGATGGGCAACTGGTTGTCGCTCAGTACTACGACCAGCGTGGGTAGTCCCATAAATGCCAACTCCCAGCAGGTACTTCCCCCCGCCGAGACTGCAACATCCGCCCACGCCATCAGGTCAGGCATCTGCGTCACATTGTGCTCCAGGCGGATCGAGCAGGGAGCCGCGTCCAGCGCCCTCTGCAATGTCTCAAGATGAGGATTGCCGCCGCCCACAACCACGATGACCTCTATACCCTCAATGGAGAGTTGCTGAAGCGCCTGTATGACCGTGAGAGTTACATTGTCCGGGTCGCTCCCCCCGAGCGTCACGAGGACTTTCCTGGCAATGGCCGGGCTCTCACGCTGCCACTCCCGCCAGGGGAAGAACTCGCGCCGCAGCAGCGTATAACGAGTACCCAGCAGCAGTTGGGTGGTGGGCGCGTGATGGGGATAAAAGGCGGGCTCCGCATAACTATTCTGGTTCAGTACCAGCTCCGCCCAGTAAAACGACGCATGACCATAATCGTCCACAAAGAGGAGGGGACAGCCAGCGTCCATAATAATTTTTTGGTAGGCCGCATCAAATTGATATCCATCGACCACGAGCCACGCCGCGCCCACCTGCCGCGCCATCGCCACGAGTGCCTCCGCATCCTCCTGGCTTCCGGGCGTTGCCGCCAGCAGATGCAGCTCCATTCCCTCCGCCACAAGCCTGTCACAGAGGGGCGGAGGCACAGAAACAAAGGCGAAATGCACCGTTCCCCCGTGCTCCTGCCACGCCTGTGCCAGAGCCAGACAGCGCATCAGATGCCCTGTGCCCATCTGAGCACTCGCATCGACACGAATAAGCAGGGAATTCTCAGCCTCGGTCACTCAGAGGACTTTCTGCTCAATATGACGGTTAATCGTCTGCCACTCCGGGTGCTGCTTCAGGAGCGCCAGCACCTCCCGCCAGGAGAAGTGGTCGTGCCCAAAGTGGTCATAGATGCGCTGGGCAAACTCATAATCTTCCGGGGTGTCCACCGTCCAGCGTGACTCAGACAAATCCTCTGTGTTGGTCACAGAGCCACAGGTAAACCACTCTGGGTGGCGGTAGAGATAAGGGGTAACGTGTTCGCGCCAAGCCGAGTCCTGATCCTCCTGCCAGGCACGGTGCAGAGCCGCAAAGGTCATTACCTCGATATCCAGCCCTCTTGGGAATGTTCGAATGGGAAGGACATTGCTGGCATAGTCCCACTTCCCTTCTGCGAGGAATCGGCCCACTACCTGATCAATGACGTCGGGATCGATGAGGGGACAATCCGAGGTGATGCGAACCACTACCTCTGCCTGATGGGCCAGCGCCGCGTGATAGTATCGGTCCAGCACATCGTCCTGGCTGCCCCGAAACACGGACCAGCCCTCCCGCTCGCCAAGCGCCGCAATGGCATGGTCCATCACCTCGGTGGTTGTGGCAACAATCACCTGATCGACGGTGCTTGCCCGTTGGACACGATGGATCACGCGGCTCAACATGGGCTCGCCCGCGAGATCCTTCAGCACTTTGCCGGGTAATCGGCTGCTGCCCATCCGCGCCTGAATGATGGCGACAACCTTCATCCTGCGCTCTTTTCCATCAACCACCAGGTTGCCCGGTCAAAGCCATCCTCAGCCCTCCAGTATCCCTGGCGAAGCAGGCGCAGGGTTGGGAAGAGACTCTGATAATCTTGTAGAAAGTTGCGCTTCCACAACAGCCCCTCATGGCCCCGATATGAAATTTCTTCTGCCTCGGATGCAAAATACTCAATGGCGAGCAGGTAGCGTCGGCTGACACGGTGTAGCTCCGAGAGAACGGTGGGAAGGGCATCGGGCGGGATATGAATGAGGACGCCACTGGTGAAGACCATGTCAAAGTAGTTCTCTCGGAAAGGGAGATAGGCTGCCTGCCCGCTCATAACAGCTATCCTCGTGCTCGCCGCCCGCGCCAACGCCCGCGCATGGGGATTGGGCTCGATTCCAACGATCTCACTCTCCTCAGGCAACAGGTCAGCCAGGGCAAGCAGGTTGTGGCCGCGATTGCATCCCACCTCCAGCACACGCTCAAGGGGCAGTCCCTCCAGCATCTGCCGAAAGGCAGGCAGGCGGCTCGCTGGCTCTATCACGTTACGGTCGGTGTATGCCTCACCAAAGGCCCCACGCCACATTTCCAGTTGATCGCTCATCGACGCCTCCAGAACACTCAGGCCACGGATAGGGCGAATGCCCCCAACACCTTCCTCATCGCCGTAATAACATCCTCGACATCCGCATCACTCATTCTGGGGAATATAGGCAGCGAAAGAATCTCCTCGTAGGCAGCCTCGGCCACCGGGCAGAGGCCCGGACCCGTGCCGAAGTGCTCGCGGTAGAAGGGGTGCAGGTGGACCGGGACGTAGTGCACATTGACGCCGATGCCCTCCGCTCGCAGAGCCGCGAAGCAGTCGGCGCGCGTGGCGGAGAGCCGCGACAGCTCCAGCCGTACCACATAAAGATGATAGGCGTGCGAGACGTCGATTCTCGCCCCGAGTGGGCGAATCGCTGCCATCTCCCCAAAGGCCGCATCGTAGCGGCGGGCAATGGCCTGGCGGCGCTCCAGCCAGGCGGGTAGATCGCGGAGCTGGTTGATGCCCAGCGCGCACTGTAGGTCAGTCAGGCGGTAGTTGTAGCCCAGATCAACCATCTCGTAAAACCAGGATCCCTTTTGTTCGCGCTCCCGGTGGTCACTCGTGATACCATGATTTCGGAAGAGCCGCATCTTCTGTGCCAGCACCGGGTCATTCGTGGTAATCATCCCGCCCTCGCCCGTGGTGATATGTTTCACCGGATGAAAGCTGAAGGCGCTCAGGTCGGCCAGGGTGCCAACCGCCGCTCCGCGATAGCGCGCGCCCAGTGCATGGCAACTATCCGCGAGAATCGCCAGGTCATGCTTTGCGGCAATGATAGAGAGCGCATCGTAATCACAGGGCTGCCCGGCGTAATCCACCGCCACGATGGCGCGGGTGCGGGGCGTAATTTTGGCCTCCACCTGTGCCGGGTCCAGTAGCAGCGTGTCCGCTTCCACATCGGCAAAGACGGGCGTACCGCCCTGGTAGATGACCGCGTTGGCCGAGGCCGCAAAGGTCATGGGCGGAACGATGACCTCATCGCCCGGCCCGATGCCCAGGGCATAGATGGCCGCGTGGAGCGCCGCTGTCCCATTGCTGACCGCCACCGCCTCGCGCGCGCCCACAAAATCAGCCACAGCGCGCTCGAACTCCGCCACTTTGGGGCCTGTGGTGAGCCAGTCGGACTGTAGCACCTCTGTCACGACGCGGATATCTTCCTCGTCCACCCACTGACGACCGTAGGGCAGCAGATTGGGGCGCACGGGCGTGCCGCCCTGGATCGCGAGCTTGCTGGAGTCCATCTACGCCGTCCCGATCAACTGCTGGAGCGCCTCGACGCTCAACCACTCGGGGTTATTGTCGCTGGCATAGCGGAAGTCCTCCGGCACCGGGCGAGCCTCTGGCAGGCTCTGCATGGACCACCAGGGGTAGGTGGGCTGCACGATGTACATGCCTTCCAGTGCTATCGTCTGGCGCGCCTCGTCTTCCGACACCAGAACCTCATGGAGCTTCTCGCCGGGGCGAATGCCAATCGGCTCGATCTCGCACTCCGGGGCAATGGCTTTGGCCAGATCCATGATATTCATGCTGGGAATCTTTGGGATAAAGATCTCCCCGCCCTGCATCTGGTCGATACAGCGAATCACGAAATGGACCGCCTGCTCCAGGGTGAGCCAGAAGCGTGTCATGCGTGGGTCCGTGATGGTGATGCGCCCGCGCTGCCGCTGCTCCCGGAAGAGCGGGATGACACTGCCCCGGCTGCCCACGACATTGCCGTAGCGGACGCTGCTGAAGCGCGTCCCATCCTGGCCGGAATACGAGTTGCTCTGCGTGACGAGCTTCTCCGCGCAGAGCTTGGT
>JACCSL010000727.1 GCA_013812995.1 Ardenticatenales bacterium
GCTAAGAGGGGCGACTTCAGTCGCCTAGCGCCAGAACGGGCTGCGGCTCATTCACATACTTCAGCGTCCCCGCAATCACATCGAAGCGGTTGAAGCTGGAGATGAGATAGATACCGGGAAAGCCCAATTCCTTGGCACGCTGCGCGACCTCGCCCGCAATCTCGACGGCAACCCGCGTCTTTGCCGCGCGCGAGGTGCCCGCCGAGGCCAGGCGCTCCTTGACATACTCCGGAATGACAATGCCCCCGAACTGGCTGACCGTCTCCGCGTGTTGCAGGCTGAAGATGGGCATGATCCCCGGCAGAATGGGAATCGGCAGATGCTTGCTCTTCTCGTAGAGCTGGTCGATACGGTCCAGGAAGATGGGCTGCGTCAGGGCGAGCCGCGCCCCGGCGGCGACCTTCTTTTCCAACCGCCGCACTTCTCCCTCCAGCCCCGCCTCCCCCCGGTGCAGGCCGCGCGTGTGGTCGAAGGCGCAGCCCAGAAAGAAATGATCGGGGTGATCCTCGCTGATGCGCTTCAGGAGCTTGATGGAACTAAAGCGGAAGAAGCATTCTTCGGTGGGGTCCGCAGGCGGATCGCCCGTGATAATCAAGATATTGTTGTAGCCATAGAGCTTGTAGCTCGCGAAGTTCCCCGTGATGTCCGTCTCCGCCTTGTTGCGACAAGAATAGTGGAGCAGCAAATCGGCCTTGCGCAGGTGGGGCCGGATGACCTCCGCGAAGGGGAAGGGGTCGAGCCAGGGCTTGCCCATCGTGTGATCGGCGATGGTGATGACATCGACATGATGGCGCTGTTCCAGGTAGCGCGCCCCGTCGATCTTGTGCTGGAGCACACCGGGGTTGCGCTGGTACTCGTCATCGCTCGGCGGGTCGATTTCCACGCATATCACGAACTCGCCCCGCTTGAGGCGGCGCTCCAGCCGGGAGCGGGAGCGCTGGGGGCGCGGCAGCACCTCGATGTCTTTGGCCCGGTCCAGGGCGGCGCGCATCGCCATCGTGTGGCGCGGCGTGCTGTGACAGCAGCTTCCAATCAGCGTCACCCCGCGCGAGAGCGCCCACTGGGCGAAGCTCGCAAAGTCCTCGGGTTGCCCAAAAGTGTGCATCCGGCCCGTGTAGTCGATGCCGATGGTGCCCGCGTTAGGCTGGAGCGAGATGGGCAGCTCGGTGAGTTCCAGTAGGCGGCGCGCGGTGCGCTGCATCATCTCCGGTCCCACGCGGCAGTTGGCCCCGATGGCATCCACGCCAATCGCCTCGATCTGCTTGACCACCGTGGCGAGGTCGATGCGCCCGCCGAGCGTCTGCCCATCGAACACCTCTAGCTGGACCACAAGAGGAATCTGGGGTGCCACCGCTCGCGCCGCGCGTGTCGCCGCGATGACCTCGCGGTAGTCACCCATCGTCTCAGCCACGAGCAAATCGACGCCCGCCTCGGCGAGGACCAGGATTTGCTCTGCATACACCTCTTCCATCTGCTGGTCGCTCAGGATGTCAAAGATATAGCGCTTCTCACCCAGCGGGCCGATGGAGCCCGCCACCCACACCTGTCGGCTGGCGTTCGCCGAAACGGCACGCGCGTGCCCCACCGCTGCGCGGTTCACGGCATCCACATCCAGTCCCTGTGGCATCAGCGCCACACGGGTTGCCTGGTAAGTATTCGTCTGTAAGATATCGGCACCGGCGGCCACGTAGGCCAGATGCACCGAGCGCACCGCGTCCGGCGCGGTCAGGTTCAACGCCTCGGCGGAGGTGCTGTCTGAGAGCCCCTGTGTTGCTGCGAGCTCTGTGCCCATAGCACCATCCCATAGCATGGGGGTTCGTAGAAGGTCAGAGGAGAAAGCCATTGGGCCTCCAAAGGGTAACGATGAAACTATTGTGAGAGTATATCCAATCGCCTAGCGGAACCAAAGGAGTAAACCCATGTCTGACATCTCGCAGGGCTATATTGAACTGGCGCACGCCATCGAGCAGCATCAGCCACACTACATTGATGGCTACTTTGGACCGGACGAGTGGCGCATCAGCGAGACGCGGCCGCTGGCGGCGCTGGCGGAGCAGGCAGACGCCCTCCTACAGACAGTGAGCACGCTGGAAGATGGCAGCCGCAGTACCTTCCTGACGGCCCAGCTCCGCGCCATGCAGACTTCCATTGCCATTCTCCGTGGCGAAAGCGTACCCTACGCCGAAGAGGTTCGCCGCCTCTATGACATTGAGCCCGTCCGTGTGCCCGAGCAGCGCTTCGAGGAGGCTATCAAGGCTCTGGAGAAGCTACTTCCAGGGAGCGGCCCCATCGCGGAACGAGAGCAGGCGTTCCGCGCCCAGTTCCATGTGACAGCAGAGCGAGTGCTTGGCATCGTGGAGAGCATCATCGCAGAGCTGCGCCGCCGGACCCTGGCGACCTTCGGGCTGCCAGAGGGGGAAAGCTTTGAGGTTCGGCTGGTTAAAAACGAACCGTGGGGAGCCTACAATTGGTATCTCGGAAACTACCACTCGCGCATCGATCTGAATACCGACCTGCCCACCTACCTCACCGGGCTACCGGACCTGATAGCGCACGAGGCATATCCCGGCCATCACACCGAGCACGCGCTGAAGGAAGAGCATCTCTGGCACGATCACGGTCACGCGGAACATACCATCCTGCTCATCAACACGCCGGAATGTGTCATCAGCGAGGGAATTGCCATGCGAGCCCGCCAGATGATCATGGAGGATGAGGAGCTGCGAGAGTGGATCGCGGGCGAGCTGGCCGAGCAGGCCGGGCTGCGCGGTGCCCCCTTCGAGACGATGTTTGCCATTAACGAGGCAAAAAAAGCGATGAGCTATGTGTCGCCGAATGCGGCTCTTCTGCTGCATGAGGATGGCGCGAGCGAGGAAGAGGTGCTGGCCTACCTTCAACGCTACCGCCTTGCCACGCCCGACGAGGCACGCAAGTCGCTGGCGTTCATCAGCCATCCCACGTTCCGCTCCTACGCCTTCACCTACACCGTAGGTGCCGATATGCTCGATGAGCTGTTTGCGCGGGGTGCGGCGCGCGAATCGTTCGCCCATCTGCTAAAGGATCCCTTCACACCCGGTGTGCTGCGTGCTTGGGGCGGAGCCGGGGGCGCAAAGCCATGAAAATAAAACTCTATTGTTCGCGTGCGCTGCTTTTTGGGCTGCTGCTGCTCCTGCTCGTGGGCGGCTGTAGTAGCAGCGAGACGCCGCCCCCTGTGCTGCCATCCAGCACCGTTACCTCCGCTGCTGTCCCCACTGCCATTCCTGCGCAGACGATCCCCGCCGAGGTTATTGCCGGGGGCGAGGAGGAACCCGATGCCCCGAGCAGCGGGGCGGTGCCAGGGGCGACGTTGAGCAGCCAGAGTGGGCAGAGCCAGCGAGCGGCGACGGGCTCCTCCTGCTGGGGCGGGCCAGAGGCACCCGTCTGCGCGGACACCTTTGCCCTGCTGGTGCCGACGGAGCCGCTGCTTCTCTCACCGGGGGAGCCGCTGACCTTCACCCTGGAGGCTGGTGCGCCCTCCTTCGTGACGATGCGCGTGCTGGCATGGCAGCCCACGGGAGACGCCGCCGCGGAGGGCATGACTGCCATTGATGTCGCCGCATCGCTGCTCAGCGAGGGCGACCTGGAGCCCGCCGCCCTGATTTCCTGGGAGGCCCCGCCTGAGCCAGGGGAGTATGTCCTGGACCTGAACAGCGTGTATGACAATGGAAATAGCATCGCCTATGCGTGGCATCTGGTGGTGCGGTAGAGAAGAGGGGCCAGTCGCATGACTGGCCCCTCTTTGCTATCAACGGATCAGCAGCGGCAGGTGCAGTTTGAGCGTGGAGCAGGCG
>JACCSL010000961.1 GCA_013812995.1 Ardenticatenales bacterium
GCTACTCTTTTTTGTCCAGTCGTCGCCGGATGGCCTCCGCATGGCCCTGGAGTCCCTCTGCCTCCGCGATGCGAATAGCATCGCGACCCGTGGCATGCAGCGTCGCGTCCCCCACACCAAAGACAGAGATAATCTTCTGGAAATCGCGCACATTGACCGGAGAGTTGAAGCGGGCCGTGCGACTCGTCGGCATGATGTGGCTGGGGCCAACAATGTAATCGCCCAGGGCCTCGCACGCGCTTTCACCCACGAAGACACCGCCCGCGTGCTGCACCTGCCCTAGCAGTGCCCACGGCGATTCCGTGAGCAGGCAGAGATGCTCCGGGGCGTACTCGTTGGCGAGTGCCATTGCCTCGTCCAGTGATCCCGTCAGCACAATGGCGCTGCCCCGCTCCAGCGAACCCTCGATGATGGCGCGGCGCGGTAGCCTGGCAAGCTGCTCGGTGACTTCCGCCGCGACACGTGCGGCCAGGGCGCGGCTGGGCGTGAGGAGCAGGGCGCTGGCGAGGACATCATGCTCTGCCTGTGCCAGCAGGTCCGCCGCAACGAGCGCAGGGTTTGCACTGTCGTCCGCGATGAGCAGGGTCTCCGTGGGGCCAGGAAGCCCGGCAATGCCCGTCACCCCGAATAGTTGCCGCATAGCGAGCACGGTGAAGAGCCCGCCCGGCCCCAGAATCTTGTCTACCTGCGGCACAGTTTCCGTGCCATAGGCCAGTGCCGCGATGCCCTGCGCGCCGCCTACCTGGAAGACGCGGTGCGCCCCGCCGATTCGGGCCGCAGCCAGGACCACATCGGCCACTGCCACCTCATGCTCTCCCTCCTCCGACAGCCGGGCACGCGAGGGTGGGGAGATCACGATAATCTCCCGCACGCCCGCTACCTGCGCCGGAACCGCCGCCATGAGCACGCTGGACGGGTAAAGGGCCTGGCCGCCCGGCGCGTAGATGCCGACCCGCTCCAGGGGGCGCACCAGTTGCCCCAGCCGCGAGTCACCTTCCTCCACCAGCCACCCCGCCTCGGCCTGTGCCTGCCGCTCGTGGAAGCGGTAAATCCGCTCGGCGCTGGCCTCCAGGGCCGCACGCAGCGCGCGGTCTAGCCGCATGTAGGCCGCCTCCAGCGCCGATTGCGGCACCTCCAAGGGGCCAAGCTCCGCCCCATCCAGCGCGCGGCTGTAGAAGCGGACCGCCTCATCGCCGCGCGCGCGCACGTCGGCCAGGATGTGGGCCACGCCCTCTGTCGCAGTGTGCACGTCGCGCCCCGTTGCTTCGCGCAGCGCCTGGAGCGCGGCCTCCGGGGCCTCGGCATCATCCAGGAGGCGGCGCTGGAGCACGCTCTGCCGGGCCTGGTCAACGGTCAGGGTTCGAATCATGGCGTGTGCTTACTCCAGTGTGACTGTGTGGTGCAGCGTGCCCGCGCGCTCGCCGATGGCGTGCAGCGTCACTGTGCCACCCTCGGGCGCGTGGATGAGCCACTCGGCGCGGCCACGGTTGTCCGTAGCGGACGAGGTCCAGGCACTGGTGACGCCCAGCTTGTTCGAGCGTCCCTCCAGATATCCAATTTCCTCTTTCGGCTTGCCGCTCTTGAGCGTGGCTCCTGCTGGTAGCTCCAGCTCGAAGCGTACCGGCCGCGCCGCCTTGACCTTCTTGGCCTGGTTGGAGCCCTGCGTGGAGAGAAATCCTTTGTTCTCGACCACGGCAAGAACATGGTAGTTCCCATTGCCCAGCGGCATGACCTCCACGGCGCGCCAGGCAAGGCGCGGTGCCAGCGAGGCAAAGGCGATGGCAAAGTCGGCCTGCGGGGCAATCTCAGCCTCCAGAACGCTGTGGGGCGGGTTGCGCCAGGTGTAGAGCGTGTTCCAGCCGCCAATCTCCACCGAACCGAGCTGCGGATGCTCGTATCGCTCCCACGCCACCAGGCCATCAGGGGCATTCTCATTCACGAAGTCCAGCACCTTGTAGTCATCCTCCAGCGGATGCTTGCGGAACCACTCAATGAACTTTTTCTCTTTCTTCTTCGACTCCACGCCCGCTGCCGTTGCCAGGTCCCACAGCTCGACGGTGAAGGCAAAAATGCCCTTGTGATCGTAGAGCCAGTCGTCGAAGACCCCGGTGATGACCTCTTTGGGATGGTACTTGAAGTGATGGAACACCGAGACGTGCGGGTACTCCGTCAGCTCCGTGCCGCGCTCCCCGATGGCTTCGTAAACCCACAGGTCGCCCGTGTCCATGTCCTCGTCTTTCTTGCTGCTGTAGGGACGCAAGATGGCCCGACTGTAGGTGTGGTAGGTGATCGCCCCGTAGATATTGGGGTGCTTGGCCATGAACTCCAGCACCGCTCGAATCTCGGGCTCGGAGCCGGGGAAATCGCCCGCTCCGAACTGCTCTCCCTCGGGCCGCCAGGAGGCCGGGAAGTTGCGGTTAAAATCCAGCCCTTCCCGTGGGCGCGCCATCTTGATCGTGTGTCCATCGAAGTTCTCGATCAATCCCTCGGGGAAAAGCCGATAATAAGTGCCGCCTTCT
>JACCSL010000974.1 GCA_013812995.1 Ardenticatenales bacterium
GTCGCTGACCGGCTGCGTGGTGAGCAGGTCGGGAATGCTAAACCCGTGCAGGTCGTACTTCGGCTGGAGCAACTCCGCCTCCAGCATGAAGTAGAGCTTCGCGAAGCCGGGATCCTGCTCCGCGAGGGCGAAGACGGACTCATCGACAATCGCCAGGCCAATGGCAGCGGCAGCGCCCGTGCCATCGGCCCCGTTGACCTGCATCCCCAGCGTCGCATTCTCGCCGGGGCGGTAGACCTCGCGGTCGTTGTTGAAGGTCACGCTGAGTTCATTCGCCTCGTCTACGATAACAAGGCGCGTGTCGCGGGCGATGGTGCCGGAGGGGAGAATCTTGTAGGCGTGCAGCTCCAGCGTGCCGAAGAGCTCCGCTGTCAGGTCGATGGCGACCTGCGCCTGCCCGCCGCTCATCGGGACGGAGCGCGTGCTCACCGTCTGACCCTCACGAATGATGTCCAGGTAGACGGTACCATTTTGCTGGGAGGTAAAGAGCGACAACGCCATCGTCTCGCCCACGCGATAGGCGGGACGCTCCGGGCGCAGCAGTATTGTTTCCTCCTGCCAGCTTCCCTCGATGTAGAAGTCCTGGCCTGTGACATTGCCGCGATTGTCCCGCGCCTCGATGAGGAAGCTCTGATAGGGACCGTTAGGGGTCGTGCGGACCTCGGCCAGGCCGTAGGGGCCGGTTTCTGCCTGGACCACCTCCCCGGTGTCATAAAAGTTTACCGTGAGCGCGCTCTCGGCGGGGGAACCGTCGGGGTAGCTGGTCAGGATGTAGACGATATTCTCCACGCCGGGCCGGAACTGCCCACCCTCGGGGATCGCCTCGATAATCAACTGGTTCTGCGAGACGGGCATCGAGAGGCTCTCCCCCTCGCTGTGGTTGGTCTGGTCGGTGACGGTGGCCTGGAGATAGAAGCGCCCCAACCCGCCTTCCAGGTCGCTACCCGCGATGTAGTCCGGCAGGTCGAACTCGAACTCGAAGTTGCCCGCCGCGTCCGTGGTGCCCTCCAATGTGAGCACATCGTTGCGCGCCACATCGAAGGTAAAACCCTCCAGTGTGACCTTGCTGCTTTCCACGCTCTTGCCGAAGAAATAGGCGGCGTTCAGGCTCCCGCGCACATGCTCGCCGGGTAGGTAGAAGGGCTTCTCCGTGGTGAGGGTCACATCGAACTTGGGCAAAACATACCGCTCAACAGTGACCGTTTTCTCCGAACTGGTGTTGCCCATCTGCGCCGTGATCTTGTAGGGTCCGGTGTTGACCTCGCTGGCGAGCTGGAACGATGTCGCTGCGACGCCAAACGCGGAGGTCGTGATCGTCTCGCGGAACACCTTGTTGCCCTTGCCATCGGCGATGGTGACCTCAATGGGCTGCTCGGCGGCGGGAACGCGGTCAAAAGTGCTGAGGGCCAGGGCGCGCAGTTGGATTTCCTGCCCCGGCTGGTAGAGCGGCTTGTCCGTCGAGAGCAGAATGCGATAGTCTCGCTCCAGCGTAACGGCGCGTTCGAGGCGATCCGAGCCCAGCGAGGAGTCCGTCTCGACGATGAGTGTCTGGTTGATGGGCGCATCCGCCGGTACCGTGAAGGCCACCGAGGTGGTACCTTCGCCATCCGTGGAGCCCTCGAAGAGTGTGACAGCGGAGCCGCCCTCCTCCGGCTGCATCCCGACGCGGATAGCCGCGTTGGAGAGGGGAGCGCCATTGCTGCTGTCGCGCACGAGCACGCGCAGCGCGGCCTGGCTCCCCGGCACGAAGCGGGTCTGCCCCAACACCACGGTCTCGTGCTGGCTCAGCCGCTCTGGGAGGTTGTCATAATAATTAGTCAGTGCCCAGAGCCCTGCGGCCAGTGCCAGCAGAAGTCCCAGGAAAGTCAGGCGGATACCATTGGTTCGTGACATAATCGCCATCCTGTTCGAGTGGTGTTAATGAAGGACGTAGGGCGTAAAACGTAAAACGGTAAGGTTACGTAGTCAAAACATTACGTTTCTGGTTCTGCTAGAATTTGTGGTTGAGTCATGGCTCTGCGTGGCGG
>JACCSL010001017.1 GCA_013812995.1 Ardenticatenales bacterium
TGCTGGGGCGAGCGAGCCCATGCAGGCCATTCCGATTGAGTTGCGGGCCAGTGCAACCACAGAGGCTACCGCTGCCCCTGCCACGGCAACGACGACGGAGGAGAGCAGTGAGCCCGCCGCGACCACAGCGGCTCCCGCCGAGCCCACGATCTTCGAGATTCAGCAGGAGGGGTCGGAGGTAAGCTATATCATCGACGAGGTGCTGCGCGGCAGCCCCACCACCGTGATTGGCACAAGCAACCAGGTGGCCGGGCAGATTGCGGTCAACCCGGCGGATCCCGGTAGTACGCAGGTCGGCGTTATTCAGATCAACGCGCGCACCTTCGCCACCGACCAGGACCGGCGCGACAACGCTGTGCGGAACTTCATCCTGAACACGGACCAGTTTGAGTTCATTACCTTCACCCCGACCTCGCTGGTGGGGCTGCCGGAGAGCGCCGCCGTTGGCGAGAGCTACGCCTTCCAGATTGTTGGCGATCTCACCATCCGCGACACGACGCGCGAGGTCACCTGGGATGTCACCGTGACCCCTGTGGGCGAGGGTCGCCTGGAGGGCAGCGCCACCACGAGCATCAATCGCGCGGACTGGGGACTGACGATTCCCAACGTACCCTTCGTGGCGAATGTCTCCGAGGCAATACAGCTTGAAATCGACTTCGTGGCGACGGCGCTCTAGCGGAAGGCACGGCTCATGGCCAAGACGGTACTGATGGTAGATGACCAACCCAACATTCGCACCCTGGTTCAGATGTACCTGGAGCAGGAAGGATTTCGGGTGGTGACGGCGGCCAATGGGCGCGAGGCGCTCTTTCTGGCCCGCCAGGAGCGGCCGGATCTCATCATCCTGGACCTGATGATGCCGGAGATGGATGGCTATGACTTCATCCGCGCGCATCGGCGGGAGCGGGACACGCCCGTTATCATGCTAACCGCACGCATTGAGGAAAATGATCGGGTGCTGGGGCTGGAGTTAGGCGCGGATGACTATGTCTCCAAGCCCTTCAGCCCCCGCGAACTGGCCGCGCGCGTGCGTGCCGTCCTGCGCCGCCTGGAGCGAGATACAGATGCGGGCGAGATCATCCGGGTGGGGGGGATTACGTTGGACGAGCCCGCCCACCGCGTCCTGGTCGAGGAGCAACCCGTGGACCTCACACCTACCGAGTTCGACCTGCTCGCGATCCTGATGCATACGCCAGGACGCGCCTTCTCGCGCGGCGAGCTGCTGGACCGACTTCAGGGAGGAGCGATGGAGGGCGTGGAGCGCACCATTGATGTGCATGTCCGCAACCTCCGCACCAAGATCGAGAGTGACCCGCGCCAGCCGCGCTACATCGAGACGGTGTACGGGATTGGTTATCGATTCGTGACGGAATGAGGTTTTGCTATGGACTCGCTGGCGACGAAGCTGACGCTGGCCTTTCTCTTCGTTGGTCTGACCGGGGCGATCCTGGTGGCGCTCCTGGTGGGCTGGCAGACGGAGCGCCAGTTTGACCGATTCATCCTGGAGTTATACCAGGAAGAGATTGCCACGCTGAACGCACAGCTCCAGGGCTATTACCAGCGCACCGGCTCATGGGAGGGCGTCAACTCCGTCGCCATCCGTGAGGAGGGACGGTCGGGCCACCGCCACCCGTGGCAGCCCGTCACATTGGTAGATGCCAATGGCATTGTCATCAGCAGCGGGACGCAGCACCAGGTGGGGGAGCAGATCAACGCACGCACGCTTGATGGCGGGGTTCCCATTGAGGTAGAGGGGCAAGCGGTGGGCTGGCTGCTCGTGGACTCGTTGCAGAACCGTGGCAAATCCCAACGCGGCGCGTCCGAACAATCCTTCCTTGGCAATGTGTGGCGCGCGACGGCCTGGAGTGCTCTTGGTGCGATTGGGCTGGCACTTGTGGTAGGGGCCTTCCTGGCCCGCACCATCTCCCGTCCGGTGCAGGAGTTGACGCTAGCCACGCAGGCGGTCGCGCAGGGCGAACTGGGGCGGCAGGTTCCCGTCCTCACCCGCGACGAACTGGGCGAACTGGCCGCCTCCTTCAATCGCATGAGCACCGACCTCGCCCACGCCACGCACCTGCGCCGCCAGATGACAGCCAACATCGCGCATGATCTGCGCACGCCGCTGAGTGCACTCTTGGGATATACCGAGGCATTGAGCGAGGGAAAGTTCCAGGGAACCCCGGAAATCCATCGCATCCTGCACCAGGAAGCCCAGCACCTCCAGCACCTCATCGAGGATCTGCGAACGCTCTCCCTGGCCGACGCGGGGGAATTACCCCTCTACCAGCTGCCAACCCCGGCAGAGGGGCTGCTGGAGCGCGTCGCGCTGGCTCACGGGGCGCAGGCCGCATCTCAGGCGGTCGAGTTGACCCTGGAGGCCAATGAACGACTACCTCTCCTGAATGTAGACCCGGAGCGCATGGTTCAGGTGCTGGGC
>JACCSL010001027.1 GCA_013812995.1 Ardenticatenales bacterium
CGGCTGGCCCATGACCGTCTTCCTCACGCCGGAGGGCGTGCCCTTCTACGGGGGCACCTACTTCCCGCCGGAGCCGCGCTACGGGATGCCCAGCTTTCGCCAGGTGCTCGACTCCGTTGCCAATGCCTACGAGACGCAGCGCGAGGGCCTGGAGGAGCAGGGGCAGCGGCTCCTGGCCCACATCGCGCAGCGTAGCCAGCTAGAGGCGCGCGAGGGGGAGTTGACCGAGGAGATTCTGCGGCGCGGCTTCGACCAGCTCATGCGCCAGTTCGATGCGCGCTGGGGCGGCTTCGGCACGAGCGGCCCCAAGTTCCCCCAGCCGATGATTCTGGAATTCGCCCTCCGCCACGCGCGCCGCACCGGGGACACCCGCGCGCGCCGACTGCTAGACACCACGCTCACCCGCATGGCGTATGGCGGCATGTACGACCATCTGGGCGGCGGCTTCGCGCGCTACTCCGTGGACGAAAAGTGGCTCGTGCCCCACTTCGAGAAGATGCTCTACGACAACGGGCAGCTCGTCTCCCTCTACCTCCACGCGTACCAACTCTTCAAGACCCCGCTCTACCGCCGCATCGTCGAGGAGAGCCTGGCCTACCTCCAGCGCGAGATGCTCGACCCGGCGGGCGGCTTCTTCTCCTCGCAGGACGCCGATAGCGAGGGGGAGGAGGGGAAATTCTTCGTCTGGAGCCAGCCGGAAATCGAGAAGGTGCTGACCGCGGAGGAGGCGCGGGTCTTCATCGCCTACCACGGCGTCTCGAAGCAGGGCAATTTCGAGGGCCATAACGTGCTCTGGATTCCAGTAGAACCCGCCACGATTGCCGCGAACCTCAACCTGAGCGAGCGGCAGATGAACGAGACACTGGTCCGCGCCCGCCAGAAGCTCTTTGAAGTGCGCGCCAAACGCATCGCTCCTGCGACGGACACCAAGGTGCTTACCTCGTGGAATGCCCTGGCCATCGCCGCCTTCGCCGAGGCCAGCCGCGTCCTGGACCGCGCCGAGTATCGGCAGGTCGCGGAGCGCGCCGCGCATTTTATTCTGGACAACATGCGCACCGACACGGGGCGGCTCCTGCGAACCTGGAAGGCCGATCCCGGCGTTGCCAAGCTGAACGGCTACCTGGAAGATTACGCCTACCTCATCTACGCCCTCACGCATCTCTACGAGGCGACCTTTGACCCGACGTGGCTGGAGGCTGCCCGCGAGCTAGCCGACATCATGTTAGAGGAGTTCCGCGACCCGCGCGGCGGCTTCTTCGACACGGGCGAGGGGCACGAAAAACTCGTGGTTCGTCCCAAAGATGTCATCGACAACGCGATCCCCAGCGGAAACTCGATGGCGGCGCTGGCGTTGCTGCGCCTTGCCGCCTTCATCGGCGGGCAGCGCTACACGGACGAGGCCCAACGTGCGCTGCAACTCGTCGGGGACGCGATGGGGGAGCAGCCGCAGGGCTTTGGCAACTGGCTCGTGGCACTCGACTGGTGGCTGACCCCCACCGCCGAGCTGGCCCTGCTTGGCCCGGCAGAGCAGAGTGAGCCGTTCGTGCGCGAGATTTTCTCTCGCTTCCTGCCCAACAAGATCGTTGCGCAGGCCAGCTCCGGGGAGGAGGCCGAGCAGCTCGCCACGCTCATCCCGCTGCTGGAAAGCCGCGAGTTGCTCGACGGTCAGGCCACGGCGTACCTCTGCCAGAACTTTGCCTGCCAGCGCCCCGTCACTGCCGCCACAGAATTGGCCCAGCAGATAGAGGTGATGTTTACATAATGAATGCGACGGATGCCTTGCTCATCGCCCTGCTCCCCAGGCCCGCCGATTTGGCACGGGCGCAGGCGGGGTGGTATCGTGTTCCCTTGGCCCACGCACCCGCCGCGCTGGGCGAGGCGAAGGCGCTGGCTTTCTACCAGCCCAAGACCTTTGGCGAGGCGCGCTGGCAAATCGGCTGGTGGGGGAGGGTAAGCGGCCTGGAGGTGCGACTGCGCCGCGAGTTGCTGCCGGAGGAGCCGGATCATCGACGGGCGGGGGAGCCCTATCTCTGTGTGACGCTTCAGCCCCTCGTGGCCCTGGACCCGCCGAAGCACTCAACGAAGGGGCGGCGTATTCTCTTCCTGCCCACCACCTGGGCGGCGTTCCAGCGCGCGGAAACCCTGGATGATCTCGTGGCGCGCCCGCTCCGCCCTATCGCAGACAGCCCCCTCTACACGCTCATCAAGCAGCAGGTCGCGGATCAGGGCGGCATCCCGGACCCTGGCTCGACCCACCAACCCCGCCTTTTTGAAACGGAAAAGTGTTTCTTTGATGGCTATCACTACTAACCCATGGCCGCTACTGGGCCACGATATGGCGGTCGAGCGGCTGGCGCGGGCCGTGCAGAGCGATCGTGTCGCCCACGCCTATCTCTTCAGCGGGCCGGACCATATCGGTAAAACCACCCTCGCCCGCGCCTTTGCCCAGGCCCTGCTCTGCCTTGCGGGGGGAGCAAGGCCCTGCGGGGCGTGTCGCGCCTGTCGCCTGGTGCAGGCGAACCGCCACCCAGATATGATGACGCTGGATATGGCGTGGCAAACGATGAACCTCCCAACCAAGGGAGAGGCGCACTCTATCTCGGTGGATGCGATTCGCCTGATGAACAATGAACTCTCTCGCCGCCCCCACGAGGGAAAATGGAAGGTGCTTCTGATCCCCAATGTGGAGGAGTTCACCCTCTCTGCGGCGAACGCCTTCCTCAAGACTCTGGAGGAGCCACCGGCCTTCGTCATCATCCTCCTGACAACCCGCGAGGTGGAGCTGGTTTTGCCCACGATTCGCTCCCGCTGCCAGCCCATGCCTCTGTTCCCCCTTCCCAGCGAGCAGGTAGAACAGGGTCTGCAAGTACGATGGGGCGTCGAGCCCGAGCGGGCGCGGCTGCTTGCCAGACTAGGCGGGGGACGAATTGGGTGGGCGATTCAGGCTGCGCAGGATAGCAAGGTGCTGGAAAAACGGGGGGCCGCCCTGGACAACCTCCAGCAGGCACTTCAGGGTAACCGCGCGGAGCGTCTGCTGCTCGCCGCGTCGCTCAGCAAGGCAGACGATGAAGAGGTTCTCCCGCTCTGGGCCAGTTGGTGGCGGGACGTGCTGATGGTCCAGCAGGGTGCCGAGAACGTGATTGCCAATATTGACCAGAGTACAGCGCTGGAACAGGCGGCACAGCGATACACCCCGGCGCAGGTTCAGGGCTTCCTCCGCGAACTACAGCGCTTGCTGCGCCTCGCTCAGACAACCAACCTCAACCGCCAGCTCTACTGGGAAGTGTTGCTGCTCAAACTGCCATAAAGCAAAGAGCCCTGAACCTCGGGTCAGGGCTCTTTGCCTGGGGGGAAGACAGCTTGGTTTATTCGCTTTCACCATTGGCACTGGCCCGAATCACGTTCATGGCCGGGGCGGGTACGGGGGCCATGCTCTCGGGACGGCGCTCCACCGAGAATTTGATGGCCGTTCGCTCCTGACCGTCAATGTCAATCTCGACAAAGGAGGGCACGCAGACGATATCGATTCCGTCCTCCGCCAAGTACCCTCGGGCAATGGCAACGGCTTTGATGGCCTGGTTCACTGCCCCGGCACCAATGGCCTGAACGTCCGCCGGGCTGCCTCCCCGGATGACGCCAGCAATGGCACCCGCAACGGCAGTTGAGCGGGAATGGGCCGACACTTTGAGCACTTCCATGAGATTTCCCTCCTTGGAACATGGGATGGCGAAGTCACAGAACGAAAAACGATCTCGCTCGGAAGAGTGAATAATGAGAATGGGCCAGAGTAAGGAACATTCAACTCGAAACCCCTGGGACGACACAGGGCGGACTTCCGGGCGATTGGGGCGTAATTTTCTTTCCGTGGCTCCTCATCATAGGGGTAAGCGCCAGGAAACCCACGCTTTGCAAGCGTGGGAGGAATCCTTGCCTGGTGGGTGGATAAAAGGGTTGTGGTTGGGGAAGGTGTGCGACCAGAGTAGACCAGGCAATTAAGAAATGACAGTTCAGGGCCACCTTCATTAAACACAAGTGTAACACAGCTAGAATTTACTTGTCTAGGGGGTGTTTGAAATTGCTCCTCCCAAACAAAAACAGGCCGCTCCCCGAGGAGCGGCCTGTCTATTTTGACGAATGGTCACTTGGCGTAGTCGACGGCGCGGGTCTCGCGTACCACCGTTACCTTGATCTGACCGGGATACTCCAGACCCTCTTCAACCTTCCGGCTGATGTCGCGGCTGAGTTGGATGGCCCCCAGATCATCAATCTCGTCGGGGCGAACGATAATCCGAATCTCGCGCCCGGCCTGGATGGCATACGCCTCCTCGACGCCGGGGAAGCGATGCGCCACTTCTTCCAGTGCCTTGATGCGCTTGATGTATGATTCCAACGTCTCGCGCCGGGCACCGGGCCGTGCCCCGCTGAGCGCATCCGCGATCTCGACAATGACCGCCTCGATGCTCTCCTGCTCGATCTCATGGTGATGGCTGCCAATGGCGTTGACGACCTTGGGGTTGACCCCACAGCGCCGCGCGATGTCCGCCCCGATGAGAGCATGAGGCCCCTCCACCTCGTGCGTGACAGCCTTCCCGATATCGTGGAGCAATGCCCCCTTGCGGGAGATTTCGACATCCGCTCCCAACTCCGCCGCTAACATACCCGCAATATGGCTTGCTTCGATGGCGTGAAACCACTGGTTTTGTCCATAGCTCGTGCGGAACTTGAGTTGCCCCAGGAGCTTGATGAGTTCGGGATGCAGCCCGCGAACGCCTGTCTCGTAGACCGCCTCCTCACCTGCCTCGCGAATCGTCACCTCGATCTCGGCGCGAGTATCTTCGACGACCTTCTCGATGCGTGCAGGATGAATGCGCCCATCCGCCACCAGCTTCGAGAGGGCAATTCGCGCCACCTCGCGTCGTATCGGGTCAAAGCTGGAAATGATGACTGCCTCGGGCGTATCATCCACTACCAGGTCCACCCCGGTTGCCTGCTCGATGGCGCGAATGTTGCGCCCAGCCCGCCCGATAATTCGCCCCTTCATGTCATCGCTGGGGAGTTCCACCGTCGAGACCACCAGATCGGCCACAACATCGGTGGCGATGCGCTGCATCGACGTGACGATAATCTCTCGTGCCCGCCGATCCGAAATCGCGCGGGTCTCCATCTCGACCTCGCGAATGATGCGCGCCATATCCTGGCGGGATTCCTTCTGCGTTTCTTCGAGAATCAGGCTCCGAGCCTCCTCGCGCGTCAGACTGGCAACGCGCTGTAGGGTCTCTTCTTGCTCTCCGACCAGCTCCTCGACACGTTTTTCGCGCTTGTCGAGGTTTTTGTCACGGTTATCTATCTGCTGCTGGCGGCGTTCCAGCTTCTCTAGGCGCGTATCCAGCCGCTCTCGTGACTCCTGAAGGCGGCGCTCCTCGGCTTGAAGATCCTTCCGCCGTTGCTGCTGCTCCGCCTCCATCTCCGCCCGCAGGCGGACCGCCTCCTCTTTGGCATCAATCTCTAGTTGCTTTGCCTGTGTTTGGGCTTGGACCACCAGCTCCCGCGCCTTGCTCTCTGCCTGCTGCGTAATCTCCTCGATCTGTGGTTTACGTCGCTGATACCCCACGGTATAACCAATACCGAGACCAATCAGTAAAACCACAATAGCCACGGCTATGACTTCCGAAGCCATGGTGTCCTCCTATTCAGTTATATCGGCCAGGGGGCCGGGAAAGGGTCAGTTATTAGGAAGAATCGTTGCGCGCATCCTCCTTGAGGCGGTCGCTGACACATCGTATCGTGTCCCAGTTGTAACCGCGACGGCTCAAGTAGGCCGCTAATTTTTGTTGAAACTGCCACGGATCTTGAATCTTTTGTAACCGTGGTAGATACTTGAGGGCAACTTGGTACGCACTATCGGTCTCATCTATCTCTGACGACGTGAGAGCCTGGGCGATGATTGTCTCATCTACCCCTTTTTGGCGCAACTCATAGCGCAGGGCTTGCGCCCCACGAGGGCGAAAGGCTTCGCGATTTTCAATCCAATACCGGGCGAAGGAAAGATCATCCAGAAACCCAACCTCAACCAGCCGCTGGCACACCCGCTCGATATGCGTGTCGGCCACCTCCTTTTTGCTAAGGTATCGCTCCAGTTCCTTCTGGCTGCGCGGCCGTCGCGCCAGATAGTCCAGCGCCCGCTGGTAGGCTTTTCGGTACAGATCCTCTTCCTGAAGGGCCGCGATATCATCGTCGCTCAGGAGTTGCCCTACCTTCAGGCGAACGGCTTCATCCAGCGTCAGCCCAAAAGCAAATTCCCCATCAAGATAAACATTGACACGATCTTTGTTCGTCTGCTGTATGACCAGGCGCGTAATTTGTTTCACTCAAGGCTCTTTCCAGCGGTCCGCCCGGCTTGACGTCGGCGATGACGCTCCGCCTCAAGCACCGCCATGCGCTCCTCGCCAATGCCGAAGTGGTGACCCACCTCATGGATGACGGTGTCCAGAACCTGCTGGCGCACCTCGGCCTCACTCTGGCAGAGGCGCTCGATGGGACCCTGGAAAATCGTGATCTTGTCCGGCAACACCAGGCCGTAAGAGATACCCCGTTTGGGGCGAGGAATTCCCTCGTATAGCCCCAGGAGCATGGTACCCCTCGACAGCCGAACGGCTCGGAGTTGCTCAGGGGTGGGCCACGGCTCGACGACGACCTGCACATTGTCCATCAGAAGACGGAACTGCTCAGGTAATTCTTCGAGCGCCTCATCGACCAGTTGTTCGAATCTGTCAGTTTCCATAACGTTAAAGTATAACATAATGGCAGGACAAGATGCGAATGGGAAAAGGAATTCTCTATGAGTCAAGATGTTGAATATTCCCTATGGCTGGCCCTGGCAATTATCTGGGGCGTGGGCAGCGTTCTGGGAGTGGGAAAGCGCCAGCGGCTGGATGGGCCCCTACTGCGGGACGCGCTTCTGGTGGGGCTCGGGGGAGGACTGCTGGGCACCCGGCTGGTAGGCGTCGTGGAGAACCTGTTGGACAGCAGCCTTGTTCTGCCTCCGGGGCTGGAGGGCATTCTCCTTTTGTTGCTGCGAGGTGGAAACTCTCTTCAGGGGGCCCTGATC
>JACCSL010000739.1 GCA_013812995.1 Ardenticatenales bacterium
TCTTTGAACGGCTTTCCATTAAGGGGGGAACGACTTTGGCTCTGCTTTTTCATGGCTCTTTGCTCCTGTGCCCTGCTCTCTAATTATAGGGCTGGAGTTGTCTCACTACATATTGGCACAAAGGGCAGAGACATTCCAAAATCTTACCTGGGCCACGAGTTGGTCGTGTCTGTCATAGATATGTAACCACTCTTTTGAGGATCGACGGAAGTAATATTCTCCATTCGGGGAAACACGGTCAATGACGAGTTCGAGCCTGGGAGGAATCACAGTTATCACTGTATCGGGTGGTAGGGGGGCATCTTCTGGCACCAGGTGGAGGTAGTAACTTACTTGGGGTTCATCAGCAACAACAAGTAAGACACGAGGCCCAGGCCAGTCTTTCAATTCGTAGACTTGATGGTTTTCAGTAATGAGTTCAGCCAGATCAACGGGCTGGTCGTGGTAGTTAATCGTCTGCACAGTACGAGTGGAACCATCACGAACATCAACGAGGGTGCGGTCCCAGTGGCAGGCAATAGTATTATTATCGATCCAAGCGTGGGTAGAACAATCTTGCTTAATTTGATGCGTCTCATTCGTCACCAAATTGAGAAAGAACAAATTTGTTGTAGCTGACTCGACATAAAGCAGTTTGTCTTGTTGTGGAGATAAAACCGCTGAATTAAAGCCGAATTTTTCAGGAGCAGGGACAAGCACCTCAATTCGGCCTTTAGGGCGGAAGAAGAGGAAATAGAGCCATAGGGCTAGCAGGAGAATACCTCCTATGGCAAAACCTATGGTCGCCAAGGAAGAGGGTGATTTATGCGCGGACAAAGGATCATCTCCAAATGGGGAAAGTTGCTTCTACTCCCGCCCGGCACAAGGCCGGGCGGGGTAAGTGGATTTTGAAAGCCTGCTTTGCACCTTGAGGCGCTAGTTGCCGCAGGTAGCAGGGCCGTCGTAGCGGAAGGAAAGCCGACTTTTGCCGGGGAGATCATAGTGGGTCAAACGTATCTGGGCAAAACCAGCAATGTGGTAGCGCATATTCTCCCCTTGCCCCTCTACGGTATTCCATATCGGCACAATGATAGGCTGATTCAGCAACTCATCAAGGGCCTGACGCACCATCCGACTATTGGAAGTTGCAACCCGACCGTATACCCAATCCCCAAGGGAGAGGATATCGTCGTTAGGCGCATAAGGGTTGGAGTAGCGGTAGCTATCACCGGGTGGCGTCAGACTTTGTGCCAGGGCAGTAGCACTCTGATTCCCATCCCAACTCAGCCAGTCAAAATTGCCGACACGGGTTCCTTGCGAAACCTCAACAACCGTGCCCTGCGTTGGTGGGTGATTCATAAGATTGGCGTGCAGGGCGATGGGGGCCAACTCGCAAGTTCTAGGGTGTGGTATTGGTGTGTTGGTCGGTGTGGCAGTGGGCGTGATGGTAGGTTGTGAGGTCGAGGTAGGAACAGGCGTGGCTGTGGCGATTGGCCAGGGAGTACTGATAATCGTAGGTAGCGGTGTGGAGGGAGCGGAGGGTGTGGTTGTTGGTGGAGACACCTCGGTTGAAATAGGAGTTGCTGTGGGTGTAGCAGTATAGGTTGCGACAGGCGTAGCAGTATTTGTTTCGGTAGGCAGCGCTGTGCTCGTCGTAGTGGGCGTTGGAACTTGGCTTATAGGAGCTGCTTTCACAGTGACAAGTAAGGAATCACTGGAACTGTAGCCATGAGAGTCCGTGACAGTCAATGTAATCGTGAAGCGACCCACCTGATCGAACGTGTGGGTAGGGATCAAGGTGCCTGTTACTACTGTACCATCCCCAAAATCCCAGCCGATATCGTGAGTATCAGTAGGGTTCTGATCCATGAATAGACCATGCAGGACAATCTCTTCCCCAAGTGTGGCTTCCAGGTCATCTTCCACATAAACATCGGGCGGCACTGGGACTTGATTCGCCTGAGTTGGCAGGTTGGTACTGAATGTCACGACTTCGCCCGCCCGAATAGAACGAAACTCATCGAAGAGGGGAGCCAAGGCGCTTTCGTCCAGAAGCGAACCGTGCCAACTGACCTCGCCTGTTCCAGTACCAATTACCACGACCTGGTAATCCCCTGCGGCAACAGCATCAATAGAGAGATAGCGCGTTGCTTCCAGAGTATCACGGAAGTAATCGCTATATGGGATCTCGCGCAACTCTTCCCCCCTGTTGACATCATAGCCAACACGCTGCCCATTCGGAGCAACCATCATAATCTCGACTGGACCATGAGCTGCAACGAGCAACATGCGATAAGGGGGTTGCTGCTCTAGCTCAGGATCATCTTCTGGGGCGGTAGCAAGATTACTGAACTGATCGGAAGCACTGCTCCTGAAGGTTGCAGTGGATGCATTGGCAGAGCCAGGATCAATACCACATCCCCCCTTGAATAATTTTACATCATTACCTATAAGGAAAGGTGTCTTAAATTGAGTCAGGAAAAAGGTGATGGACTGGATGGAGTTTGGAACTCCAACTATTGGACCATGCTCAGTCCCTGCTATGGATACATCCACTGGTTTGTCATTTTCCGGCCAGGGCAGCGTGAGGGGATTTGCACTGATGGTAGCAATCAATTTGTCCCCAGGTCCATTGAGGAATTCTTGCTCTTCCCCAACTTCATTATCGAAAGGTTTATGCCGCCCATTGCGCCAGTAAGGTGCGGCGGAGCCTAGCCAACTCCAGAAACCACCCTTATTGGGGTCCGTCACACGCAGCCCTATTTTGGTCTCCTGCTCATCGTTATGGATGAAGCAGACATTTTTAGCCAGGCTATTGTCCAGAGTCGTTTGCCACTCTGCCAGCTTGCTTTGCTCATTCAGGCCGTGGTAGGGGGTTTCGTAGTCTAAAAGTCCTGCATGTCTTTCTTGGAAGCGGTCATTGAACCATTCGTCGAGCCGCTCCGCCAGATATTCTTCCACAAATGCGTTGTCCATATAGGGATCGATGACGGATATTCCATCCACCACACTCGACGCCTCTAGTAATGGGTTAGCAGTACGCCCATAGGGAAAGGGATCATGGGGTGTCTCGTATCGCGTCAGGTAGTCACCAAAGGTGGCTGTAGGAAGGAACTCGGTAATGATGGAGGTTCCATGAATGGGGTTATGGGTGAAAGCATAGGCATCTTTCGCGCGTACATGGCAAAAGTTGACCAACCACACGCAATAGCCTTCGCGGCGGGCAAGGATGTCAGCGTGCAGTCTAACTAGCCCGGCAAAAGGACTTCCTAAATATCCCTCAAGGTGGATATCTTGCCCCTCAAGTCCCGTATAGCCATTCACAAGGCCCATCTGTGGCCCGGCGATGCCAATGTAGCGTCGGATGTTGGTGCGCGGTGGTCCTCCCGCTTGCCTGAGTGATAAGCCATAAGGCAGTTGCATATAGGCGCGGGCAAGCAGATTTCCTGTACTATGGCCGATTAAATCAAACTTGACGTTGGATGGATCGCCGTAACCATCGACCCAGGGGATTTGCGCGACCTGTTGGACTGTTTCCGACTCTGGATTTAGGCGCAATTCCCACAGTTTATCTGCGCCAAGGACAGCACTCTTGAGCCAGTGATAACGGAAGAAGAAGAGCGTTTTGTCGCCCTCGTAGCCCATTTTTTGAAGAGTAACGAAAAGCTCGTCGTAATTGACGGTGTTTTCATTAATGTACTGTTGCCCCCATTTCCAAGAGCCAAAGGGTAGTTGTTCATAGGAAGGACCCTGAGTTGCGCCCAGACCTGGGAGGAAAACGATAGGGGTAATCTGGGCTTGGGGAACCTCAATGAGGTGCTCATCGCGGAGGTGTCCCCAGGCATAGGTATCCCAGTCGGCGGAAAATTGCAGCTGGTAGGCATCGGAGGGTTGGACCCACAGAGACCAGGTGAGGCTGACCGATTGACCTGCGGTAACCTCTAAGTTGTTAAGCGCGTCATGGGCGCAATCGGCTGAATACGCCTTGTGAGAGTAGAGGGAACCTATGGAGGACGGCTCAGGACGCCCTTGACAGAACGGGGAGTTGTTAGGTCTTAGGGGCGCGCTGTGCGAGCTATGGTAGACATAGAAGCGTGCATTGGCATCTGGAGTGGAGCCACTGATGAGAAGGTTAAACTTACCCACACAGTTCGTGTCTCCTGGGGGGCACGTTAGGGTGACCGTAGTTGTCAGAGGATTGGAAACGGGCCAGCCATTTTCAATCTTTAGGGCATCGACCGGCTGGTTGAGTGAGTTTGTAACCGTGACCTCCACCGTGGGCTGAGGGTTCTGCTCGGGCTCGTCGAAGCGCTCACAGTTCTGGAAGATGGGGTCAGTGGGGTGGACGAATTCAGTGTTGATCTCGCTGATGAGGGGGGTGAGGTC
>JACCSL010001039.1 GCA_013812995.1 Ardenticatenales bacterium
ACCACAAATTCCATCAGAACCAGTTACGTTTTACGTTTTATCCCTATCTCTCACAAAGATACCCCTATCTATGAAACTCGCTATCATCTCCGACATCCACGGCAACCTCCACGCGCTGGAGGCGGTGCTGCGCGACATCGAAACACTGCGCGTGGACAGGGTGATTGCCAACGGGGACATGGTGAATCGTGGCCCGAACAATGTGGCTGTCATGGAGCGGCTCGCCGCTGAGGGCCACGAGTTGACGCTGGGCAATCACGATGACCTGATGCGCAAGTGGATAGACCGCGATGACGATATTCCCGCTTCCTGGTTCGACGATCCCTTCTGGAAGGCCACGGCGTGGTCGGCGCGCCAAGTGGCGGAGGCGGGCTGGATCGAGCAGATGCGCCGCCTACCGATGACGCTTCGTATCGAAGCACCGGGTGCGCCCAGCCTGCTGATCTCGCATGGCAGCCCGCGTCACTATCGCGAGGGCTACGGCGCTTTGCTGAACGACGAACAGCTCGCCGAGATCGTGCAGATGCACCCAGCGGATATCTACGTGGGTTCTCACACACACCGCATGATGGAGCGCCACTGGGGAGCACATATTTTGCTCAACAGCGGCTCCGTGGGTGCGCCCTTCAACGGGGATCCCCGCGCCCAGTACCTTGTTCTGACGTTGGAGGAGGAGCGCTGGCAGTGGGAGTTTCGCGCCGTTTCCTATGACCGGGAGGCCGCCCTGAGCGCCTTTGAGGAGCTGGGCTACCTGGCGGAGGGAGATCTCAGCGCCCAAATCTTCTACGAGGAACTCATCTATGCCAGGCCCCTCTACGCCCCCTACTGGATGTGGGCCGAGAGCCAGGAGAAGCCCATGCACTGGCCGACCTGGCACGAGTTCCATGAGACATACCAGGAGTTCCTGGTCTTGCCCGATGGGGCAACCCTTATACAATCTCAGACAGTTAGCCGTGGAAACCATTTGAATCTCTCAGGAGCAGCCATGACTGAATCATCCCTTAATCCTCTCGATTGGACGACCATGCAGCCCCACTTTGACGCCCTGCTGGCGACGGAGCTTACCCAGGACAGCGTGCGCCCCTGGCTTCGGCGCTGGAGCGACCTTGAGGCCCAGGTTGAGGAGCTGGGCGCGCAGGTGTACCGCGAGGTCTCGGAGAACATCGTTGATGAGGAGGCCGAGAAGCGCTTCCTTCTCTTCCTTGAGGAAGTTCTCCCCAAATCCTCTATCGCCAATCAGGCGCTCAAGGAGAAGCTGTTGGCCTTTGAGGCGTTTACCCCTTATGAGGATACAGAGCAGCTCCTCAAGCGCTTCCGGGCCGATGCGGCCATCTTCCGTGAGGAGAATGTCCCGCTGCGCAGCGAGTTGCTGAAGCTTGGCAACGAGTACGAGAAGATCATCGGGGCCATGACCGTCGATTGGGAGGGGCAAGAGGAGACCATGCCCCAGATCGAGGTACGGCTTCAGGATCTTGACCGGGTGAGCCGCGAGCGGGCGTGGCAGAAGATGATGGCCCGCTATGCTCAAGAGCGAGAGACCCTGGATAAGCTCTACCTGGAGATGCTCGCCATGCGCCGCCAAGTCGCCCGGAACGCGGGGCTGGCAAGCTTCAGAGAGTATCAGTGGCAGGAGATGGGGCGCTTCGACTACACGCCCGAGGATTGCTTTACCTTCCACGATGCCATTGAGCATGAGGTGGTCCCCTTTGCCGCCGAGCTGTATAAGAGCCGCTGCGAAAAGCTTGGGCTGGACACGCTTCGCCCCTGGGACACGGCGGTAGAGGTACAGGGTGAGCCGCTCACGCCCTTCGCCGAGGCAGCGGAGTTGGAGGAGGGTGGCTACCGCATCTTCGAGCAGGTGGACCCGGTGCTGGCATCCCACTATGCCATCATGCGTGACGGATACCTGGATCTCGCCTCCCGACCCAACAAGGCTCCGGGTGGATACTGCAACTCCTTCCCGGTCACGGGCAAACCCTACATCTTTATGAATGCGGCGGGCACCCACCGCGATGTGAGCACGCTCCTGCATGAGGGTGGTCACGCCTTCCACTTCATGGAATCCAAGGATCAGCCGCTGGTGTGGAACATTGGCGGCCCGATGGAGTTCTGTGAGGTGGCCTCGATGGCGATGGAGCTGCTCAGCGCACCCTACCTTGCAAAGAGTAAGGGTGGCTTCTATGAGGAGGAGGACGCGCGCCGCGCCTACGCCAGCCACCTGCGCGAGATCGTGCTCTTTCTTCCCTACATGGCCGTGGTCGATGCCTTCCAGCATTGGGTGTATGTGGAAGCCCCCGAAAACGTCACCACCAACGAGCTTGACGCCAAATGGAGTGAGACGTGGGACCGTTTCATGAAGGGGATTGATTATCAGGGGCTACAGACGGAGAAGGAAACAGGCTGGCACCGCAAGGCTCACATCTTTACTTCGCCCTTCTACTATGTGGAGTATGGCCTCGCGCAGCTTGGCGCGCTCCAGGTGTGGCGCACCGCGCTCCAGGACCAGGCGAAAGCGGTTGCCGATTATCGCGCGGCGTTGGCGCTGGGCGATACCCGCTCCCTGCGTGAGCTATTCGAGGCCGCCGGTGCGACCTTCTCATTTGACCGGCAGACCATCGGCGAGCTGATGCGGCTGATCCGCGAGCAGCTCGACTCTCTGGAAGGGCAACCCGCGTAACCGCCCATGCGCGAATCTGCCTACCCCATGCTGGAGTTTGACGTGGCGCTCGACCGCGTACTGGAGCATGTCCCTGTACTCCCAGGGGTCGAGCGCCGCTTTGACGAGGCGCAGGGCTGGGTCCTGGCGGAGGAAATCTGCGCCACGGAACCATTGCCGCCCTTCCCTGCCTCCACGGTGGATGGCTTCGCCGTGGTGGCGGCGGATGGCACCGCGCCCCGGCGGCTGGTCGGCGAGCAGTTCGCGGGCCATAGCATTGACCTGGAAATCACGCCGGGTCAGGCGGCGCGAATCACCACTGGAGCCCCGATGCCAGCCGGGGCGGATGCGGTGATGATGGTTGAGTGGAGCCACGAGGAAGGAGGGCGCGTGGCCTTCACGCGCCCGGTCCAGCCGGGAGACTTCATCCGCCCCATCGGGAGCGATATTGCGTCGGGGGAGGCGGTGCTGCTGCCGGGGAGCCGACTCGGCCCCACCGAGATTGGCCTGCTGGCAGCCCTCGGCATCTCCAAAGTTCAGGTCCACCGTCGCCCGGTTGTGGGTGTCATGAGCACGGGCGATGAGCTGGTGGAGCCAGGAGTCGCGCCCCAATCGGGACAGATTCGCGATTC
Source organism: Ardenticatenales bacterium (assembly GCA_013812995.1). Lineage (GTDB taxonomy): Bacteria > Chloroflexota > Anaerolineae > Ardenticatenales > Ardenticatenaceae > JACCSL01. The sequence continues at coordinate 3,289 of JACCSL010001039.1, forward strand.
CAACCGCTTCTCTCTCATCGCCGCCCTGCGGGAGGCAGGGATGGAGCCGCTTGACCTGGGTATCGTGCCCGATAGCTGGGAGGCCCTTCAGGCTATCATAGCGCGCGGGCTGGCCCGCTGCGATGCCCTACTCACCAGCGGCGGTGTCTCAATGGGAGAGCGCGACCTGGTAAAACCTCTGCTTGAGCAGGGCGGCACCATCCACTTTGGCCGCGTGAATATGAAACCCGGCAAACCCGTCACCTTCGCCACGTTAGAGGGCAAGCCCTTCTTTGCTCTGCCCGGAAACCCGGTCTCCTCCCTCGTCTCCTTTGAGGTTCTGGTGCGCCCTGCTCTCTGTAAGATGAGCGGCCTGCCAGCCGCCGCCTGGCAGCGCCCGCGCTTCTTTGCCGTGCTGGAACAGGAGGTTCGTCACAGCCCGGAGCGCCCCGAGTTCCAGCGCGCCCACTTGCGCTTCGCGCGGGAGGTGATCTATGCCAGCACCACGGGCAACCAGGCCTCCTCGCGCCTCCTCTCGATGCTCGGGGCCAATGCGCTGCTCTTCCTGACCGGCGGACGGGGCGATTTCGCGGCAGGGGAGTCGGTAGAGGCGCTCTTTCTGGGCGGTTGATTTCCTGTGGGACCTCCGTACTATTTTACGAATCGGCAGGCGCGCGTGCTATCATCTCTAAACCGCTCACCTCTTGAGGGATGATTGACTCATGCCAACCCGCTCACTCCTACTCCTGACACTGACCCTTCTGATGACAGCGTGTGGCTCCCTACCCCCCACGACCAATTCCGCCCTGACAACCTTTACCCTGGACAACGAGAGCAATCCCGAGGCCCTACAGGCCGCCGAAGGGGGCGATATTGGCAGACCCACCATCGTCTTCTTTCACGCCAGATGGTGCCAGCTCTGTCAGAAGGTTCGCCCCGAGGTCGAGGCTCTCGCCGACAAGTATGAGGATGATGTCACTTTTATTCGTATGGACATCAATGCTGCCGACGCGCGTCCTTCCGTCAATCGGTACCAGGTCCACTCCACCCCCACTTTTGTGCTTCTGGCCGCTGACGGGAACGTACTGGCCTCCATTCCTGGCTGGCCGGGCGAGGAGATGATGGAGTTGACCATTCAAGAGCTACTGAACCCGGAACAGTAGCCCGCTCTGGAAAGGGCATCCCCTTCTTATGGCCTCCCCCACAGAAAAAATTCTTGTTCTCTCGGATATTCATTTTGGCGAAGGCGATACCATGCTGGCCGTGCGGAGTGAGGCCGATGTCGAAGGGCGGGCACGAGTGGACGGATTGGTGGAGTGGCTAGGGGATCACGGCCCCCTGAAGGAGATCGTGCTTCTGGGCGATGTCTGGGAGTTATGGACCGCGACCTTCACAGAGGCCTCGCTGGAGTCCTCTTATTTTCTCTCCCGCCTCTCGACGCTTCCCTGTGAGCAGATCGTCTTCCTGCCGGGCAACCATGACCACCATCTGCTCGTGCAGCACCAGATGGTGGAGCAGATTCGGGCCATGCGAGACGACCTGCACCTGGAGGTGCCGGCGCACAGCCAGCGTCGCTTCGAGGATTCTCATCTCTCGCGCCTCTTCCCTCCGCAGGTGCGAGATCGCTTCATTGTTAGCTACCCGGACCACTTCGCCACGCTCGGTGAGCGACACATTGTTTTTCACCACGGTCATCACACCGCCCTGCTCCACGAGGGGCCAAGTGTCTTTTCCTCCATTCCGCTCTTTTTCCTGCAACGCATGGAGGAGATCGGGCTGCACGAGGTGACGCGCAGCGACCTGGAGGTGGCTGGCATGGTTCTTTTTGAATTTATGTACTCGGTGTCGCTGGGCCGCCGCAGCCGTGCCAAGATGAACGCTTTCTGGGACCGCTTCCTTGGCATGAAGCTCCGCATGGCCGCCATCTCCGCCTTTTTGCTGCGCCCCTTGCAGCGCTGGCTCAGCACCACCGAGCGTGGGACTGTGGCGCAGGAGGTGGGCTGCTACGGGCCAGCGGTGAACCGTATCCTCGCCCTGGCCGAGCAGGAACATGGGGCTCCTCTGCCATGCGATGGGTATATCTTCGGGCATACCCATCGCGCGGGCATCGTACGTATGGCGAACGCGCAGGGAAAGCCGCTGATTCTCGCCAACTCGGGCACTTGGCTCCACGAGCCAGTCAAGAAAAACGCCTCCAGCGAGGGAACTTTCCTTCTGCTTGATCCCCAGCATATCGTGCTCTATCGCCAGGGGGGAGACCTTTCCATTCGCCCGTTGGACATTGAGTTCTGGGAAACGGAAAGTCAAAAGTCAAAAGTCACCAAGTAGGCCCCTAAAAGGGGAAAGTCAAAAGTACAAAACACAGAGTAGTGTGTTCAGGGGGAGTAAAAAAACTATGCATGTTTGTTCAGCGCGGGTGGAACTCAACCTGCCGAGCCGGACTCTGAAGGATAAGCGACACATCATCAAGAGCCTGCTGGCGCGCGCACGCCAGACCTTCAATGTCGCGGCGGCTGAGGTGGATCTCCAGGATGTGCAGGGGGCGGCGTCGCTGGGCTTCGTCACCGTGAGCCCGAGCCTGGAGTATGCGCGCGGTATGTTGGAGCGGCTGGAGTCCTGGATCGAGCAGGAGCGTCCGGATGTGGAGATTGTCGTGGTCGAGATAGATGTTTGCTGAGGCGGGGGCTCAAGAGAGCTGGGTAAGAAACCAGATCAGCAGGAATATCATCAATATGACCCCTACGCCCACGGCGATGGCAACGCCCACCATGATGGAATCCGTTGGTTTCTGCCCGCCCGCCTTCCCGGTCTGACCATTGATGAAGACAGGGTAAACTTTGCCCTTGTAGGTGTAGTGCCCCACCCAGAGGGGGAGCAAAAACTGGCGGTAGCTCTGGTCCGAGAGCCCTTTGGGGATGATCTGAAAGTCACTCTTGTCCTGGCCGATGAGTACGCGCTCCTCCATAATCTCCCTGGCGCGGCGGGTCATCTCGGCGCGCGCCGTAAGGGAGGCATCCGCCAGCGACTGATCGTAGAGGAGCGCGGGCCACCCCACCAGAAATTCCTCTTTGAACTCCACCAATTGCTTGAAGTCAAAGGGCGCGACGGTTTGCAGGTCGGCGATGGTGAGCTGCTTGCTGCCGGGCACCAGAATGTCATCGAAGAAGAGAAACTCCTCCCCCTCCTTCCGATCCGTCCGCTTGCCATCTGAGGATGTCACCGTCGCCGACCACTTGGCATTGTAGGTGGCATCGAAGGTCCAGGCGGGGTAGTAGGCAGGGCGGAGCCGCAAGGCTTCCGCCTGCCGCTTGAGGTCGCCAGGGGTAAAGAGCCCTTTTCCCATCCATTGCCCCACGAGGGCGTGTGTCTGCTTCTCCTCGATGCGGATGGGGAGGATGCCCTGCGGGTCCAGAAGCTCGGCGGTGTCGGGCGATGAGACAAGGTGGTCCGAGCCACAGAAGGGGCACGCCATCGTCAGCTGCGTGGGCGGGAGCAGCGTGGAAGCCCCGCAGCCCGTGCACTGCACCATGCGCTCGGCGACAGCCCAGCTATGGGCACGGGCGGTGGGTAAAACAAAATCCAGGGATTGCTCGTGGCGGTCGCTGGCAACGCTACGCTGCTCAATTTGCTGAATGGCCCCGCACCGCTCACAGCGGCTTGCTTCCGTCTGAGGGTCATACTTGAGGAGTCCACCGCAGTTGCGGCAATTGAAGCTCCGCGCGACCCCCGTCACGGGCTGGCCTGGCATTTCCTGGCGCATCATGGGCGTTCCAGGGACTGGCACTGCCTGCCCCTTCATCTGGTTGGTGAGGGCCACCAACCCCTGGCGCGCCGCGCCGTTGTTCGGGTCGATGGCAAGTGCCTCTTCCAGGTAATGTCGACGTTCGACAGGGTCGCTGGTCGTCGCGGAGAGCCACACCCAGGGCCGAGGGTCCAGGGTATGTTCCCGTGTGGCACGTTGGAGCAGGGTGCGTGCCTCCTCCATCTCACCCGCCTTTACGGCAGCAATGCCACGCGTGAGAAGCTCCTCCGCCATATTCTTCCCAAAAGAAACGTGCCCTGGTGTCGACATTGCTGCTCCTAGACCCTGAAGGCTGCAATCCACAACATGCTATGCTGTGCGACATCCGCCCAGGGATATTCGTGGTCCTCGCCCTTGCGCTGATCGGCGGTTAGCTCGGTGTTGGGGCCCTGGTTGGCCGCGCCTCTGGCATTGCTGCCCCCGCGCTCCCAGCCACGCGTCGTCCCGGAGCCCAGCGTGGAGCGTCCGTAGGGATCATCCACGACGAGCCCCGTGGCAGTCATCCCCTGCACGCGCATGATGTGGCCTGTAATACTCATCATCACCGATTGACCGGAGCGCAGGCGGGGGAGGACCGTCTGCTCCCACCACTCCTTGCGATGCCTCCCGGCTTCCGCGAGAATATCCACCTGAACCCCTACCTCACGAGCAACGCCGCCCCAACCGTCGCGCGTGGTACGGGCGGGCAGCCGCTTGGCGCGGCGGATATCCTCCAGAGAGTCCTCAAACTGCTTCTGGGGATTCGGGTTCGGCACGCCGAGATAGGTGAGACACATCGCCAGCGAGGTGAGGTTGCACATCACATCGCCGATGCGTGCGCCATCGGACGTAGAGTCGTTGTCGCGCTGGTTATGATACTTGACCTTCGCCTGTAGCGCCTCGTAGAGATCCCCCCGGCGGCGCTCATCTCGCTCCTGGGCAATCAGGGCGCGGGCGCGCTTGATTTCCTCGGGGTTGAGCCGGGCGCGACTCATCAACGCCTGTAGCTCCGTGTTGGTCTGGACCGTCTGCGTCGTTTGTGGGCGGGGCTGCGGCCGTGTCTGGGCCGGCGTGGAGGCCTTCTCGCTCCCGCCAAACCAGCCCCCTACCGTCGAAGCGGCGCTGTCCCACAGCCCGCTCGCTGTCTCCACCCCTTCGTCCCATGCCTCGCTCAGGTAAGTGCCTGCCTGCTCCAGCATCCCGGGTTCTTCCTGGGCGGGGG
>JACCSL010001053.1 GCA_013812995.1 Ardenticatenales bacterium
AGATTATGATGGCCGATGATGACCGGACGGTGACGGTGCTTCAGGGGCGGGGAACGGCTGCCTACACGCCGCTGGAGCAGTATGGCGGGGACAGCGGCCACACCGATGGCCGCTCCGATATCTATTCCTTTGCCGCGACGCTCTATCATCTGCTAACCGGCCAGCTTCCCACCGACGCGAAGGAACGCTTCCTCCATCCAGGCAAGTTGCCGCGTCCGCGCGAACTCAACTCTACCCTCTCGTCTCAGAGCGAGGAGGGGCTGCTCTGGGCGCTGGAAACCCACCCGGACGCGCGTCCGGCCACCATCGAGGAATTTTTGCAGGGGCTGGCGCAGGGGGTGAGCGACGACGGCGGGCGGCCCCGCCCTACCCCGTCCTGGGAAAGCGCGCTCGCAACCCACCGCCAACTGCTCCCGATTGCTTTCTTCCTACTCCTTCTGGCACTATTTCTGACCTGGCAACTGAGCCAGCTTCCCCCCGTTTAGCCCCTATCGCTCGTGAATAAGGGCAATGAAGCCCCCGAGCACCGCAAAGACAATGGCTCCCCACCCGTTGAAGCCCTCGGGGAGCAACCTGAAGGCATAGAGCAGTAGGTACCCCACATAGCCGCCCAGGCCATAGAGCAAAATCATGAGAGTGCGGCGCACGCGCCGACTGCGACCCGTGGGAGTGACTGCCACATCAAAGCCACTCACCGCTGACAGCCCCATTATCGAGCCCAGGAATACCCACCAGCCGAACCCCTCGTTGGCCTGACCAAAGCGAATTTGCCAGGAGGCGACGGCCGTTGCCTCCGGCGTGGGCGTTGGGCGGCGGGTGGGGCTGGGGCGGGGCGTGGTGGAGGGCGTTGGCCGCACCGTGGGTGAGGCGGTGGGGGTCGGGCTTGGCACCACTGTCAGTACCTCGGGTGGGTTCGAGCCCTGGATCGTCACGACAACCGTCGTGCTGGTAAAGGTCGGCGGCTCGCTGGCAACGCTGATCGCCAGTTGCCCTTCCCGGTTGAGCGGAACGCGCGCGCGGGCCACGCCGTTGACCGTCTGCACGGCCTGGCGGGGCAACTCCAGGTTGCTCTCGTTGGGGTAGCGCAGGATGAAGTTGATAATCGTTCCGTCCGGCACCGGGTGGCCGTTGTGGTCTCGAATCACCGTGGTGCGAAGCGCAATCTCCCCACCGGCCTGCACATCGTCCATCGTGACAGGCAGACAGCTTTCCTCTGGCACCTCCGCGCTGTCCAGGCAGATCTCGATCACCCCGTTGGGGCTGGGGCTGAGCTGCGTGTCCAGGCGATAATTCAGCAGCGGGTAGGTCGTGACGGGCGCGGCTCCCGTCGCGGAATACTCCTGGAAGAGCAGCCGCGCCGCCGCGTTGACGCTCGGGGCGGACGGGGTGTAGAAGCCATAGTAAGCGGTCACCTTGCTGATCTCGGTGGAATCCAGGTAGTAGGGAGCCCCGAAGGAGAGAATGATGAGCTTTTGCCCCCGTGCTTGGCCGCTGAAATCGCGCAGGAAGAGGCGCAACGCGTCGCTCGTGGACGCTTCTGCACTAATGTTCTGCATCAGGAAGATCACCCAGTCCGCCCGGTCCAGCGTTGCCTGTATGTTGAGGACAGGGGCTCCCTCAACTGTGCCGCCCGTGAGGAACGCGTGGAGTTGGTCAAAGGAGAGGCTGGTCATCTGCAAGGGGTCTAGCTGGGCGCTGCCGCCATCCGGCCCGTACAGGCGCAACAGTTGTCGCTCCAGTTCGTCTGTTGCCATAATGGGGCGTTCCGGGCAGGTTGCGCAGTCGCGAATCGGGCGCGCATCCGTGACGATGAGAATAGTCTCGTCCCGTAGCGGGGGGGCGGGCAGCCGGTCCGCCAGCTCCTCCTGCCCCGGATAGAGCAGCGTGGCCGCCTCCTGGGAAATGCGCGCAATCTCGCTCTGGTAGCTCTGGCTTTGCAGGGGCGAGGTCTCCAGCGTTGCCAGCTCCGGACGCAGCACCGACTCGGGCATAAACTGACCCTGGTACAGACGCAGCTTCAATCCCAGCAGGCGGCGCAGCGACTCGTCCACCTTGCTCTTGAACACCGGATCGCTCCGGTACTGCTCCGCAAAGTACTCAATCGTGCCACGAATATTTGCGAGCCGCTCCTCCCAATTATCTGTCAGCGCGAAATCCGCCAGGAAGAGCAGGTCATTCCCGGCATTGAAGGCGTCTCGTGCCACGGTCAGGGTGGGGAAGGAGGGGTCATTGGCCTGCTGCGCGTAGAAGCGGCGCAGGGCAGGAGCCCCCAACTCGTCGCTGAGGAGAATGCCCCCGGCCTGCCGCCAGGGCAGAAGCTCGGGCTGGTTGATGAGCGTTGGCAGGCTTTGCGGGTCCAGCGAGATGGGGCGGGTGATCTGGCGAATGTTCCCCTGGAGCCCACGATAGCGCAGGTTGGTGGTCATTAGCCCATCGACGGTTCCAGTAATGAAGGTCGGGTGGGTTACCGCAAAGAAAGGAGGGAGGTCTTCCTGCTGGAGCGCCTGAAGCGGTTTCTGGACGGTGGCGATCTCTTCGTCCGGGCGGCGGTCGCTGCTGCCGAGCCCCGGAAAGTGGCGCGCGATGGTCGCCACCTGCCCCCCGCTCCCCTCTGCCACGCCCCGGATGAAGGCTTCGCCCATCTCGCCCACCCAGTACGGGTCGCCCCCGAAGGTGCGGGTGCCCAGATTGGTCTGCGCCTCCGGGCGCGGGGAGTCTACCACATCCAGGGCAGGGCCAAGCAGCATATTAACCCCCACCGATTCCAGCTCCTGCCCGACGATATGGCCCACCAATTCGGCGTTGCCACGCTGCCAGGTTGCCCCAATCGCCATCTCCGAGGGGATGGGGGAGAAGCCATTCTGGGGAAGTCCATCCGCGTAGAGTGAGTTGGGGGATACGAGGTCAATGGCGATGAAGAGCGGGATAAAGGGCGAGGGGCTTTCTCCTCCGGTACTACCCGCCTGCGCCAGCGTCTGGAGCCCATTGGTGAGCGCAAGAAGTTCCTGTGGGGTATTTCCCGCGTTGCTATAGTTTCCATTCGAGGCACGCAGGGCGACGCCGCCCACATGCAGGTCGCGGACGAGAGTCACGGCAAGGCTGCCCTCGCTGATATCCTGGCCGGGTAGCGTAACCAGGAAAAGCTGCCCCACTGCCTGCTCGGGCGTCATCTGGGCGATGAGCTGGTTCACCACAACGGTATCGCTAGACGGCTCTTGAGCGTGAACGCTTCTAAGAGGCAGCAAGTGTTGGCCCGCATAGCAGAGCAGCAGGAGTATGAGAACGGTACGATTGAGGCTTCTTTTCATAGACGTTAGCTCCTGGAAACCCACGCTTTCCAAGCGTGGGAGGAAAGGAGCGGCCAGGGTAGAGCAAGGCCAAGCCAAGGGGTTGGCCCTCGCCGCGTCAAGTTAGGCATGGGACACTCTCCAACTCGCATGGCAGAGAAAGCGGCAGTTCTCGGGTTTGGCGCGCTGCGTGAGCCGCTTACCCGTGGCGAGCGAGTGCAAACTGATGCGCCCTTTGGAAGTTCCCCCGACATAGCACACGCCCCACGTGGGGTGCTTGACCCAACTACCGCGTTTGAACCCCAGGGACTTCGTACCGCCATAGGGGAGACGTGCGCCCCCCTGTTGCGGATTGGCCCGATGGAGCGCGCGGCGGTGCAGTTGGAGCGGCACCAGAATCAGCATCTCTTTGTTATCCGGCTCGATAGGTCCACCAATCACGATGTTGGCAAGCACGAAGCTGTCCACACAATGCGCTTCCCACTCGGTAGAGAGCTTTTGTTTGGACTTCTTGAGACCCATTGCCTGCCGCATTTCAGCAGTCTGGTGGCCCTTGAAGGTCCATAGCTCTGCCATTTTCGCTACCTCGCCGTAGAACCATGCCTTGCCGACTTCAAGCGGGCTAAAACTCTTATTCCAGCGGTGCTTGCCCGCCTTCGTAACGGCGGCTATATCCTCCACCACCACGATGGAAATAGGGTAGAGTGCCGCCAGCCACTGGAGCACGCGCAGTTTGAGTTGCCAACGCGCCTTCGTGCCGGGGGGGATGCCGCCCCGCTTGCGATTCTTACGATTCTTGCGGTAGGGTGTCTTGCGATAGCGCCGCCCACGGCGCAGCGTCTTGCGCACCTCCACTTTCTTGCCTACCCAATCCACTGCCTCTGCCTGAACGTTCAGATAGGTATGCGCCTCGCTCATGACCGTGAAGCCTTCGCGTTTGCTGCCAGGGTCTATGCCCACCGCGACGGGCTGGACGTTCCCCTCCGCACGGTCCAGAAGCTGGATGTAGAAAATACCCTTATTGAACCGCCTCACCGCGCGCCCCTGGCGTACCAACTGGCGGGCACGGGCCGCATGGCACGGCATGAGTGGTTTTCCTGTACTGCTGACGACCGGAACATACTGCATAGGAATTACTTCCTCTCCAGGCTTTCGCCCGCTAAATAACACCCTCGACACTGGCGACCAGAGGGAAGGCAGACTGGGTGGGCGCATCCGCCATGTCTTGTGGGCTACCATGCCCAGGTCGCTAGTTACTAGCCGTCTAGTCAGCGGTTTGGTCTCGCTTCGGGCGA
>JACCSL010001054.1 GCA_013812995.1 Ardenticatenales bacterium
AGAAAATCAGCGTAGTGCCGTGTCGCCAAAGGTATGCTCTTTACCATTTATGGTCAAAGAACCACTAGATTTGCCCGCAATTCGGTTAATTCCCAAAACACATTTGTTCTATGCGGAATGTCGGATAGACCATTGCCTGCTGCCACACCGCCTCGTATAATTAAAAGCTCCCTACATAACTACGCATGTTGAAGGAAATTCCTATTGCCATTGCAACAACTAAAGCTTTTTAATGCCGCTGAACCTGCGTCAAAAACAGACAAAAGTAACAATGATTCTACTTTTGTTGACAATATGCGCCTCCCCATCCATCGCTGGTACCGCTACTCCGCAGGATTTTCAGCGGAATGGGTGAAAACGGTGCTGCAAAAAAGGGATTTGGCTTCCCTGAAGGTACTTGATCCCTTTGGTGGGTCTGCAACCACTCTCCTTGCAGCTGATGAAATAGGGGCTTCCTCTATAGGTGTAGAAGCTCATCCTTTTGTAACACGTATTGCGCAGGCAAAACTTCTATGGGATAGCCCTATTGCATCCTTTGATGAGTTTCTTTCGAGCGTTACCACAAAAGCCGTTGGCTACAGCAAGCAGTTTAATATCCAATTATCCGAGGCTCCTGCGCTTCTCCAGAAAACATACTCTGAGGATGCTTTTTATAAGTTGGAGGCGCTAAGGCTATCTTGGGAGGAAATGGCGGATAAATCTCCGGCAAGTGAGTTAGCCTGGCTGGCAATTACTACGATTGTAAGAGCTTGTTCTTATGCTGGAACAGCCCCCTGGCAATATGTATTACCAAACAAGCGCAAAAGCAAGGTTATAGATCCTTTTGATGCTATAAGATCTCAAAAAAAGATGATGCGGGAGGATATGGCTTATCTACAAACCATGAGCCAACAAAGTGTTGCCAGAATGCTTTTAGGGGATGCCCGTAATCTTCATGTATTAGAAAATAATTCTGTAAACCTTGTCATCACCTCACCCCCTTACCCCAACAATTATGACTATGCTGATGCTACTCGACTGGAGATGACTTTCTGGAGAGAGATTGATAGCTGGGGCGATTTACAGCAAGCTGCCCGACAATATCTTGTGCGTTCCTGTACACAACATGTATCTGCTGAGAGATTACAGTTAGATCAACTTTTATTAGACCCAAACTTAACGCCAATTATTGATGAGCTAGAACCAATTTGTAGGGAGTTAGAAGAGGAGCGATTTCTGCACGGAGGAAAAAAGCAATATCACTTGATGGTGGCTGCTTATTTTACGGATATGGCCAAGGTGTGGCATGAGCTTTATCGAGTGAGCATGGATGGTGCTGATCTCTGCTTTGTTATTGGCGATTCAGCGCCATATGGTATTTATTTGCCAGCGGCGCGGTGGCATGGAGAGCTTGCTCGAAGTGCCGGATTCAATTCGGTTAGCTTCCATAAGACTCGCGACCGCAATGTTAAATGGAAAAACCGCACGCATACGGTACTTTTAAGCGAAGGTGAGTTGTGGGTAAGCAAGCGTAACAACATAATCGGAGGAAGTATCAGCATGAGTCGTGTTGGTTCCGCAACCCATAAGCTAGGCCAGATGGTAGGTAACTTTTTTGAAAGCTATTTTGAGGAGTCCCTACGCGCGATTGCAGAGCAACACAACCTATATTGTGATTGTAAAGGCTTGCGTTCAGCACTCCGTGGCAACCGGACGAAGGTGACATGGCAGGATAAGAATGGAACTCCTCATGACTTAGATTATGTTTTTGAAAGAGGGGGATCTTTTTCGATCCAGGGAAGCCCCATTGCCTTCATAGAGCTTGCATGGAGAAGATATACCAAACATTCTCGAAACAAAGCTGGGGAAATTGAAGGAGCATTGCTACATCTGGGCGAAACTTTCCCGGAAGCTTTTCTTGGTGCTATCTTGGCAGGAGAATGGAGCCAGGGCAGTCTTCAGCAATTAAATGTGCATGGTGTTAAGGTGTTATATATTCCCTTTGAGGAAATTGCCCAAACTTTTGATGCAAAGGGAATAAATTTGCGTTATGATGAAAAATCCACTGATGCTATAAAATGGGAAATCATTGAGACATGGGAACAACTTAGCACAACAGATATGGGGGATTTACAGCGTGAATTTGGTCGCAGAATTTCTGAACAGTATCGAGGATTCCTGGCCCAACTTGAAAAAATGTTGGCGCGACATGTTTTGAGCGTACGAGTCCTACATTTGTATGGAGAAGAAGTTGTTTATAACAGCATAGAGGCTGCTATCTCCGAGTTGGAGCAAAAACATTCGATGGTTGTAGAAAGGCTAAGTTTCGTGAAATATGAGGTGCAGATTCGATACAGTAATGGGGATCGCATTGAAGGTATATTCAATGAGAGCGGTGATACGATTGAGTTTTTGAAGCGGCATCTTTACAGAACTACACCCGAATAGTCACATCTTGACCATGTCCCCTCCTTTGTCTCTCACCCCGCCAGCAACTCCAGCAGCGCCAAACTATGCTTCTTGCCCCCATCGCCTGCCATTGCCTCCGGGCCGACGCAGGCGGGGCAGCCCTGCGCGCAGGGGCAGTCGCGGATGAGGGCGACGGTGGCGCGCAGCAGCTCATGGTGCAGCGCAAAGAGCTGCTCCGCGAAGCCCACGCCGCTGGGTACCATGTCATACAGAAAGATCGTGGGGCCATCGCTCTCTGCCGGGCGCAGTTCGGAGCTGCTGCCCAGGTCACGAGCATCGCACATCAGAAAGAGCGGGGCGATGTTCCCCAGCGCGTTCGCCACGCCCGCCAGCCCCGCCGCAACCTCGGAGCGGTACCAGGGCTCCGCGCGCTTGTGGCAACTGGGGCAGAGGCAGACGAGGTTCGACAGGTCGTTGGCCGCCAGGTAACCATCGTTCTTACCCGCGACGTAGCCAAAGTCGCGGAAGGGAATGAGGTGGTGGACATCCACCTCGCGCCCCAGCTCGTCCTCGGAGATGCGGCAGTGCGCGCAGCGAAAATCCTCGCGCCCACGGGCACGAAGGCGCTGCTGCGCCCAGTTTGGCCCATAATCGCGCCTCTCAGACGCTACCTCGACGGGAAAGGTGAGCCAGTAGCCGGTGGTGTGCATCTGCGCCTCGGGTAGCACGAGGTCGAATGTTCCCAGATTCTCATGTGTGTGCAGCTTGATCTTCTTGAACCCCGTCGTCACACTCGTCACCAGCAGGTCACCCCACTGGTGTGCGCCATCGCTTGCCAGCGTCTCGACCACCGCCACGCTCCGCTTGCTCTGCGAGCGGGTGTAGTAGTCCACCTCCACGGGGCGGGCCAGCGCGCGGCTCTCCTCCCACTCCAGGGCTTCGATTAAAAACTGGCGACCCTCGTGCATATAGATGGCACCGGGGAAACACATCTGGTGCACCGCGAAGCGATCTACCTCCCCGATGACAAGTCCACCCGGCTGCATGGTAATCAGCATCCCATCGTTCGTCACCATGCGCAGCGAGACGCGCTCGGCGGGGTAGCTCTCGGCGGTCCAGTAGTAGGTGTCGGCGGCACAGTGGATGACGCCCTCTTCCTCCAGAAATGCCAGAATCTCCCGCAGTGCCTCGGGCGGGAGCGAGCCGAATCCCTCCTCGGGGGCGAAGGGCAGTTCGAAGGTGGCGCACTTGAGATGGTTGAGCAGGATGAGCAGGTTGTCCGGGTTGATGCGGGCATACTCCGGGGAAGCGTTGAAAAACCACTCGGGGTGGCCGATGATAAACTGGTCCAGTGGGTCGGAGGAGGCCAGGAGCACAGCCACGCTGGTCCCGGCGCGCCGCCCGGCGCGCCCTGCCTGCTGCCAGGTGGAGGCGATGGTGCCAGGATAGCCCAGCATCAACGACGCCTCTAGCTGGCCAATGTCGATCCCAAGCTCCAGCGCATTGGTCGAGACCACGCCGCGCACCTTGCCCTCGCGCAGGCCCTGCTCGATCTCGCGCCGCTCCAGCGGCAGGTAGCCACCCCGATAGCCGCGAATCATCCCCTCTGTCATCCCCATTCGCGTTCCTTCTTCCTGGAGATAGCGCAGCAGCACCTCGGTGGCGAGGCGGGAGCGGGTAAAGACGATGCTCTGCACCGCCTCCTGGAGGAAGAGTGCCGCCACACGCCGTGCCTCCAGCAGCGCGGAGCGGCGGAGCCCCAACTGCTCATTGAAGGGAGGCGGGTTCCAGAAGATAAAGTGCTTCTCTCCCTGCGGTGCCCCACTCTCGTCGATGACCGTCACCGGCCGCTCGGCGTCGATGAGCCGCTCCACCAGGTCGCCGGGGTTGGCGATGGTGGCGCTGGCCGAGATGATCTGTGGCTCGCAGCCGTAGAAACGGGCAATGCGGCGCAGGCGGCGCAGCAGGTTGGCGAAGTGGCTGCCGAAGAGACCCCGATACTGATGTACCTCGTCGATGACAATGTAGCGCAGCGTTGTCCAGAGCTGGAGCCACTGCGTGTGGTGCGGCAGGATGCCCAGGTGAAGCATGTCGGGGTTGGTGATGACGATGTTGGCGCTGGCGCGGATGCGTCGTCGCGCGGAGGCCGGAGTGTCGCCATCGTACACCTCCGCACTGAGCGTGGCCCCCGTGCCACGGATGAGCCCGAGAAGTTCCTCGCGCTGGTCCTGCGCGAGCGCCTTGGTAGGGAAGAGGTAGAGCGCCCTCGCCTGGGGTTCCTGGAGCAGGTGGTTGAGGACCGGCAGGTTGTAGCAGAGCGTCTTGCCGCTGGCGGTA
>JACCSL010001062.1 GCA_013812995.1 Ardenticatenales bacterium
CTCGCTATGGTTGAAGCTAGCGTTAGCGTGGGCTCTCCGTAAAAGAGAAGGGCACTTGTTGCACGAGGATGTTGGGTAGCATTCTGGTTACTTTATCATCGCCTTGCTAGTGAAACTTCTCTTCCCTCACAACGGAGCAGAGTATAGCACCCCAAAATGGCTCTGTCAAATAGAAAAAATGATAAAAGTCGAGCACTTGTTCGCATTGTTGTCCAGTTGGGCTATACTTTCCGACGGACTCCACCAGCCGAACAGGCGAGAATATTAAAATGGTTCCCCTAAAATTACAACTTCGCAACTTCATGTGCTACCGGGGTAGCAACAATACGATTGATTTCACGGGCATTCACCTTGCCTGTCTGACGGGCGACAACGGGCATGGCAAATCGGCGCTGCTGGACGCAATGACCTGGGCGCTGTGGGGCAAGGCGCGGGCGCGGCGGGACGACGATCTGATCAGCCACGGCGAGACAGAGATGGAGGTCCATCTCGACTTCGATCTGGCGGGCGAGCAGTATCGGGTGATTCGCAAGCGCAGCGCGGCAGGGCGCGGCTCCAGTGTCCTGGAGTTGCAGGGGCGCACGGCAGCGGGCTACTTCACCTCGCTGAGCGAGGCCACCATCCGAGAGAGCCAGCTTCGCATCAACCGGCTGCTGCGGCTGGAATACGACACCTTCGTGAACTCCGCCTTTCTCCTCCAGGGGCGCGCTGATGAGTTTACGACGCGCAAACCCGCCGAGCGCAAGCAGATTCTGGCCGATATTCTGGACCTGGCGCAGTACGAGGCGTATGAGGAGCGCGCCAGGGCGAAGGCAAAGGTGGCCGAGGAGCGGCGCGTCCAGGCCGAGCGGGATCTTCAGCAGATTCAGGAGCAGGTCGAGCAGATTCCCACCATTCAGGAAGAGTTGACCGAGGCGGAGGCACGCACGGGCACCCTTGCGCTCCAGCTGCGCGAGGCGATGGAATGCCTCCAGAAGCTCCAGGACGAGCGGCGGGCCTTGGACAGCAAGGCCGATGCGCGGACCCAGGCCGAGCGACAGGCCCAGGAAATTCGGGGCGAGCTCATCAAGCTGGAGGGGCGCGTGACCGAGCAGCGGGGCAAGCTGGAGCGCTACGATGCACTGCTGATACGGGCCGAGGAGATTGAGGGTGCGATGAAGGCGTTGGAGCAGGCGCGCGCCGAGAAGGAGCACTGGGACGAGCTACGCGAGAAGAGCCTGGAACTCAGCCAGGAAGTGGACGCGTTCCAGAAGCAGATTGACCAGGCGCGCACGGCTCTGGAAAAAGAGTTGGGCGTGGCAGAAACAACGATCAAACACTGCCATACCACGCTGAACCGATACAGCAGCCGCGAGCGAGAGCTTGTCGAGGCACAGAAGCAGATCGCAGTTCTGGAAAAGCGCGGACAGGAGCGGGACGAGCTCCAGCAGCTATTGGTAGAACGCACCCAGAGCAGCGGGCAGCTTCAGGCGGAAAATAATACTCTCAAGAAGGCGATGAATGATCTCAAGGAGCGCATGGAACTCCTGGGCAGCAGCGATGAGGCCATGTGCCCTGTCTGTCGCCGCGACCTCTCCGAAGAGGCACGGGCCGAGGCCCTGGACGATGCCCAGCAGGAGGGGAAGCGAATGGGAGACCGCTACCGGGAAAACCAACGAGAGATGAAGCAGACAACCAACGAGATTGAGTCGCTGCGTGCTTCCATTGATCGGGTGAGCAAGGAACTTGCAGAGATGGGGCGCTGGCAGCAGCGCGCTGCTAACGCCAGCCAGGCAGCGGAGGAGATGAATCGCGCCCGCGAGGAGTTGAACCGCACCGAGCAGCAGGCCACCGCGCTGCGTGCCCAGCTAGAGGCGGGGGAATATGCGCACGAGGCACAGACGCGCCTCACCCAACTGGCGAGTGCTGCGACCTCGCTGGGCTATGACAAGGCCAACCACGAGGCCGCACGAGAGAGCATCCAGCGGCTCAGCCCGCGCAAGAACGACTTTGATGCCTTGAGTGCGGCTCGGAAAGATCGTAGCCACGCCACAGAGATGATCCAGGCCCTGGAGGAGCAGTACCGACACCTTCAGCAGAAAGCCAGCGTAACCGAGCAGGAAATTCAGCGTCTGACCGAGGAGTTGTTACAGCTGGGAGAAATCCTCCGCCAGGTTCAGACACAGCAGGCTCTGGTAAACACCCTTCAACGTGATCGTAACAATGCAGAGCGCTTTCTGGGTGGGGTGCGCCAGCGGTTGGAGTTCGCGGAGCAGCACGCCGCCCGGCAGCCCCAGGTCGAGGCGCTCTATCACGAGGCGGTCGAAAAGCGTGCGCTGCATGAGCAACTCGCGCAGGCGTTTGGGAAGCGCGGTCTCCAGGCCATGCTCATCGAGTCGGCACTGCCGGAGATCGAGATGGTGGCGAATGAGTTGCTGGGCAAAATGACCGACGGCCGCATGACCGTCTCACTCGTCACGCAGCGCGAGTCGCGCGCTGGCGATGCCATTGAGACATTGGACATCCTGATTGCTGACGAGAGCGGGGAGCGCCCCTACGAAACCTTTTCAGGCGGCGAAGCCTTCCGCGTCAATTTTGCCCTGCGCATCGCCCTATCCAAGCTTCTCGCCCAACGCGCCGGCACCACGCTACGCACCCTGATTATCGACGAGGGATTCGGCTCGCAGGACGCGCAGGGGCGAGAGCGAATCATTGAGGCAATCACCAGTATTCAGGAAGATTTTGACCGCATTCTCGTTATCACCCACCTTGAGGATCTCAAGGATGCCTTTCCGGTACGGATTGATATCGTCAAGGGCGAGCAGGGGAGCCGGGTCAGAATAAATTAACGTCTTTGACTTCGCTTCCCTGGCTTACTATAATTCATTTGTGACACAAAATATCCTTGTCGGCAAATGAATGGAGATTCCATGACGTGCCCACCTACCGATCTGACAGCGCGTAAGCGGGCAATGTGCATTGAGAATATCACTCGAGTACTGATTCAACTGAGCTGGCTTGCCCAGAAGCAGTTCACCCAGAGTGTGGCTCAGCACGAGTTGACCTTGCCTCAATTCCTTACACTTGCCTTCCTGGTCAAAGCGCAGCAGCATTGCCCCATGAACCAACTGGCGGAGGCAACTCACCAGGATGCCGCCACCATGACAGGCATTGTGGA
>JACCSL010000011.1 GCA_013812995.1 Ardenticatenales bacterium
CCACCTTCCGTCCACCATGACATGGCTAACGTCGCCGCTGTGGGCCGCGTAGAGCACATTGCCCACCAGCGAGTGGCGTGGCCGAAGATGCGGCTTGCGACAGTCCAGCACGATCAGATCCGCCGCCGCCCCGACGCGGAGAATGCCACTATCCGCAAAGCCAAGCGCGCGCGCCCCGTGGGTGGTCGCCAACCGCAGGGGCAAATCCCCCGCGAGCACCGTGGCGTCGCGAAGGTGTAATTTCTGGATAAGCGCGGCGTTCTGCGCCTCTTCCAGCATCGCCAGGTTATTGTTGGAACCCGGTCCATCGGTGCCCACGGCCACGGGAATGCCGCGCGCCAGCATGGCAGGAACGGGGGTGACGCCCATACCCAACTTCATGTGGCACTGTGGACACTGGACAGGAATAACGCCCTTCTCGGCAAAGATATCCAGATCGCTCTCACTCACGGCAATGCAGTGCGCGGCGAGCACGGGACTCTCGAACACACCAAGGTCGCGCAGATGCTCCACCGGGCTCTTGCCATACTTCTCGCGGGAGACGGCCACCTGCGCCTCCGACTCCGCAAGGTGGATGTGAATCATCAGACCCTCGCGCTGGGCGGCTATGGCAACATCTTGCAGAAACTCAGACGGGCAGATGTAGGGCGAGTGCGGCCCGAGGGCGGTGCGGATGCGCCCATCGGCCGCTCCATGATAATGCAGCGCCTCCTCGATGCCATCCTCCAGAGTCAGCTCATCGCCCGCGCCAAACAGGGTGGTTGCCAGCAGGGCTTTCAGCCCCGCCTGCTCGGCGACCTCGGCCACACGGTGCTGGTGAAAGTAGTGGTCCGCGAATCCAACCGTGCCGCCGCGAATCATCTCCGCTGCTGCCAGCATGGCTCCCCAGTACACATCCTCTTCCGTCAGGCCGCTCTCGGCCACCCATATTCTGTCATTGAACCAGCGCTCCAGAGGCAGGTCATCGCCAATCGAGCGGGTCAGCGTCATGGAGGCATGGGTGTGTGCATTCCAGAATCCGGGCATCACCAGATGGTCGGCCAGGTCCAGACCCTCGTCTGCTACCCAGGTCTCTGGAACCTGTCCCAGATGAGCTATCGTTTTCCCCTCGATTGCCACATCCGCGCCGCGCAGTACCTCGTTCGCCCGATCCAACGTGATCACATCCACGTTTTTTAACAAAATCCGCGCCATCGTTCCCTCGTTCATCGTATCGGTCCACTATCAGCAGTCGGCCATTACTCCACGCCCCATTCCTTGTAAAACTCATCCAGCGAGCGCCCACTGCTTTCCTCGAAGCGCCCCAGCAGGTCATCGGGCTGGGCTATGGCAAAGCGGTGATCGGCATAGTAATCGCGCAGCGCAGCGAAGAAGGCCTCCTCGCCAATTTCCTCGCGCAGCGCGGCAAAGAAGAGTGCTCCCTTGAAATAGACAATCGTCGCGTACGCGCCACTCCGGCCCCGGAAGGACTCTAGCGGGGCGGAAATCTCCTCTTCGCCCTCCCCCCCCTCGAATTGCTCCACGCTGCGCTCAAATCCCTGTGCGACACGCTCTGCCGCCTCTTCACTGCCAGCCTCTTCCAGCCAGAGCAGCGCGCTCCAGTTGGTTAAGGCCTCGTCCTGCCAGGGGGCCGCATTGATGTTGTTGCCAATCATACTGTACCACCACTGATGTGCCATCTCGTGGGCGGTAGCAAAGGTCAGGAACTGCTGATCCCCTCTGGGACCATACAACTCCTGTGCCATCAAAAACAACTGGGGATACTCCACCCCGCCCGCGCCGTGTAGCGGCACCTCGACTATCTCAACCTCTTCAAAGGGATAGGGGCCGAAGCGCTCGTTGAAAAGCGCCAGTGCCTCGCGGGCTGACTGGAAAACCCGCGCCGCGCTATCCTCATGGTCGGGGCGATACCAGTTGCGGATGAGCGTACCATCAATGGTGTCTTCGCGCTGCTCGTACCCCTCCATCCACACCATCGTCAGGTCGCGGGCCGGGCCCGTGACCACCTCATGCGTGATGGTTCCCTCACCCCCCTCGGTTCCCACGATGAGACCGCTCGTAGCCAGGTCGAAGCGCTCAGGACCCGTCAGCCGGGCACGGATGAGAGCACTCTCGGCAAACACGGCGTCCCCCTCGCCCAGAACCGGAACATCGAACCAGCGATTGTCGGCCTCGTTCCAGACAGCCAGCATGGGAAACCAGGAGGCGAGCGTTGCGGCATTCTCGCTGCGGGCGAAAATGCCGTACACCCGCTCCTGCCGCTCTGCCTCCGTGGCCAGCTCGCCCGAGAACAGGATATCGACGACCGCACCCTCGCCCGCAGCCAGGGGAGCGGCGAGGGGAACGAGGAGCCCCGTTTCGTCCTCCAGCACGCGCTCGGAAGTCACCGCCTCGCCATTGACTAGAACCTGCTTGACCTCAATGGTTCCCCCAAAGAGCACCGCTGCATGGGGGTAGAGACGGAAGAGGAGATCAGGCCAGTCGTCTTCACTCCCGTTTTGCATAGTAACCAGCGCCCTTGCATCGAAGCGAGTGCCATCCGTGCTCAGGGTGAAGTCGAGCTCATAGCAAAGATCCATCTCCAGCGTTTCCAAATCGAAGGTCAGATCATCTCGAAAAGCGCTCTGTTGGGCCTCCAGGGGGCAGGCCGTCAGAACCGTATCCTCCCCGAGGATTGTCTCAGCGGGTGGCTCGGTTGCGTCGGGTGCCAAGGGCAGGGTAGCAGTTGGTTGCTCCCCCACCTCTGGAACAGGGGTCTGCGTGGAGGCGACAGGGTTATTGCCAGCCAGAGTACAGCTCACGAGCAGGAGAAGCAGGCCAAGGCAGAGGAAAAGCAGGCGAGTCATGGAGTTATTCCTTTGGTGAACCTGTATTGTGGATGAGGGGTGTTGCTCAGGTCAAGGAGGCTGCATAGGCAAAAAGGGCCGGGATTCCGCCTGTATGCCAGAAAAGCACATGCTCCTCGGAACCGATCTCACCCCGCCGGATAAGATCAATGAGCCCCCCCATCGCACGGGCGGTATACACCGGGTCCAGGAGTATCC
>JACCSL010000024.1 GCA_013812995.1 Ardenticatenales bacterium
CCTGACACCAGTTCGGTCAGTTCGGAGCCGCCATCCCAGTTCGGCCAGTTCGGCCAGTTCGGCCAGTTCGGTGAGTTCGATCAGTTCGGTGCTCGACCGCCGCGCACCTCACCCTTTCGCCCGCGTCGGCCACGCCGCCCGAGCATGGGGCATTACTAATCAACCTTCCACCAGTTTCAATACGATGACGCCAATTTCTCAACACCTTTTCAAAACAAGGAGCGACTTCCATGACAGCCATCATCAACCTCGCCTATGACTGCGGTCAGGGCAACGGCAAACTCGTCGGCCCCCACGGCTGGGCGATCCTCGAATCCTACGCAGCACGCCAGCGCGGCGAGCAGGTTTCCGGCGACCTTGATGGGATTCGCAGCAAGCGTGCCCGCCACCAGATCACGCTGGAAAATGCGCAGCGCTTCTATGTGGGGCGCAATGCGCACAGCGTGGGCGAGCCCATCGAGGCGCTGGACTATGACCGCTACGCGGGTTCCCCAGAGCAGCGCGCCCTCTTCTACGGCATTCTCACCGAGTATATGCAGAAGCACGAGGTAAGGCTGGAGCGGGTGCGCCTGACCATCGGTGTTCCCTTCCAGGTGCTCTCTGGGGCCGAGGCGGAGCGCAATGTGCAGGCCATCTCCGGCTGGCTGACGGGCGAGCACACCTGGCAGGCGGATGGCGAGCGCTACAGCCTCACCATCACCGAGACGCGCGTCAAGAGTCAGGCCGCCGGGGCGTTGTACCAGTACATGTTCGACGAGAACGGCCACATTGTGCGCGAGCGCAAGAGCACCCTCATTGCCCCGAAGAAGGGTGGCGGCGTGCAGTTTGTGCCGGTCGGCATCCTCTCGTTTGGCTTCCTCACGGTCGAGGCGATGGCCGTCGAGTATCAGAAGGGGGACAACGGCGAGCTGGAGTTGGTCAAGCAGGACCGCTTCACGTCGAGCCGCCCGATGGGACTGCACCGCCTGCTCGACGTAGCGCGCTCCGGGCCGGAGCTAACGCTGGCCGAGCTCGACCAGCAGTTTCGCGATGGCGTGCTCGACACGGGGGATGCCATGACCATCTACCAGCGGGATGTCTCGGGGGTGCTCATCGATGCGTGGGGGCGCTCTGGCTGGAAGCGCTTCGGGGTGATCCTGCTCGTCGGTGGCGGTGCGGTGGCGCTGGGCGACTGGCTGCGGGGCCGCTTCGAGGGCAGAGCCTTCCTCCCCGAGTCCCCCGCGAGTGCCAATGGTCACTACCGCGATGGGCGCGGCCAGGACCTGATGCCGATCCTCGCCATTGCGATGGGCCTCTACCGCGAGGCCATGCGGAGCTAACAATGAGCACACAGAATGGGAGTGGACGGCCAGTGTTGGACACGGATGTGGTACGCATCAGGTTCACCCTCTCACTCCGAGTCGGCGAGCATGACGACCTGATTGCCTGGTTTGAACAGATTCCGTCTGGCCAACGTGCACAGCAGGTGCTCTGCGCGCTACGCCAGGGCGGTGTGTCTGTGGCGGATGCGCTCCCTGACTGGGAGGAACTGGTAGACGATGATGACTTCGCGGCCATGCTGGGGGCTTTGTAGAAGGAGCGAACTCGCCAGTTCGCTCAGGGTTAGCAGCGAACTGGCGCTAGGCCAGGGGCAGTTCGGGGCAGCGAGTTTTTTGCGCCAAAAAATACCCCCCTATTTTTTGGCGCAAAAAACCTCCTGGAGTCCAGGTCCAAGACCTAGCAGGGGAAGGGTTGGACGAGGTCCGGTCCAGGGCGAAGGGTGCTTAATAGGGGGAGAGGTCAACCTTCGTGACCCACAACGGAGCCCACCTCGAACAGAGGTTCTACCTAAAATTAGGTAGACGCACGCCCGAAAAAATACCTAATTTTAGGTATTTTCTTTGATCCTCATCTCCAGTACAGTGGTTCCTTGTGTTTGTCCTACCACGCAACACGGCGGCTGTAGAAGCAGCCGCCGTGTCACCAGAAAGAAGGTTTGTTGTGCGAGCGCGTGCCGATCCCAACTGAGTCGTAGACCCGCACCAGCCCATATCCCTAACGATTCTCTACGCAAAGTCTTGGCAGGCCATACCGCAGAGAGTCGTCCCGTAGCGCAGGGTTTGATTCAAACCACTGCTCTGGAAGGTATTGCCTCGAATCATACCGAAAACACCCCCGAAATGCAAGGGGTGGTCAGAAATTCGCCGTATGCGTCGAGCCTTCCTCTCCTACGCTACGGGCTATGAATCCAACGTGATTTTCCTGGAGGATGCCATGCCCAACCTGCGATCTACCGTCGCTCAAGAGTTTTTTCCTCGTCTACAGCGGGAGCCTGTTCCGCTACGCACCATCTCCTTGGATGCTGAGCTCGTGCGCCTTGCAGGGGATGGCAACACAGCGCTCTTCCTGCGCCAGGTGCTCTTCTGGCACGGGCTGCACCCGCGACCCTTCTACAAGTTCAACGCGCCTGCCCCCGACCATCCGGCCTACCGGCCCGGCGATAGCTGGACGGAGGAACTGGGACTCACGCGCAGCCAGTTCGAGACCGCCCGCAAGCGCCTCGCCGTGAAGGTCGCGGGCAAAGACCCGGCCCAGCGGGAGGCAGCCTTTGCGCGTGGCGCGCTCATGGTCTACTGGACCACCGAGGAGCACCTCACCTGGTACTGGCTGAACGAGGATCGGCTGGGCGAGCTCGCCCCCGAGATCTATGACCGCTTTCTGGGGGTGGAGGAAGAACAAGCAGACATCGCACCGCGCCTGTCTCCCCCGGCCAGCCAGGCGGATGCCAACCCTGCGCTGCGCGCGTCCAAGCGTGCCAGCGGCGTGCCGCGTCGCGTTGCTGTGCAGGAGCCCTGGACCAAGAGCGACAAGGCAGAAGCGGCGGGTACGCGCTCTGCCTCGGTGCTGCCCGCCTGCGCCTCTCCCCATCTCGCTGAGCGCCCTGCCCCTTCTGCTCACCTCGCTGTCCCAGAGGCGTCTCTGGAAACCCCGATTCTTACCTCGCAGCCCACGCCTACCCGCGCCCTGGTCCCAGACCTGGCACAGAGAGCCACCACCGGGCAGGATGGGAGTGCGTCCCAGATTGGCCCTGCGCGGTTCCTTCCCACCACGCCCCGGCCCGATGCAGCCTTCCTGCGGCCCGATGCGGGAATCCAGCATTCCCGATGCAGCCTTCCTGCATTGCCTGATGCAGGGATCCAGCATCTCCTGATGCGGGAATCCAGCATCGGGATAATAAGGAATAAAGCAGAGAAGACGTTACAGAGACAACAACCAGACATAACGTTCCAGAAACCTTCCTCCCTGCCTCCTGCCGCGCCCGCGCGCGAAGGGCGGGAGGAGGGGGGTCAGTCAGCTTCGCCTCGGTTCGAGCAAGTAGAGATTCAGCAGGCGCTGGAGGAACGGGGTGTGTTCGCAGACTCGGCCCGCGAGATTGCCACTCGTGCCGTACGGCAGGGGCTCGGGGTGGAGGCGGTGATAGAGCTGTTTGAGGCTCAGGTGCGCCAGGCGGAGCGGGAACAGGCGCGCAACCCGTTGGGGGCAGCGGTCTGGCGACTGCAACACCAACCGCTGCACTTGCCCAGGCGTGCAGGCAGGGGAGGGGGACGCACCGACACAATCCGGGATTTTCTGACTGACCCCTTGTCGGAGCGGGGAACGGTAGAGTGGCGAAGCGACCAGGAGGATGTGCCCGAGGGAGAGATGCTCGCGCCGCCAGCTGCCGAGGAACTGCCCCTCACTCTCGATGCCGAGTACCACAGGCTCTGGCGCACGGTCCTGGACGATCTGCGGCTCCAGATGACGCGCGCTACCTTCGAGCAGTGGCTGAAGGATACGCGGCTGGAACGGGTGGAGGAGGATGTGTTTGTGGTCAGTACACCCAACCCCTATGCCCCGGAACTGCTGGAGAATCGCCTGGGGCGGCTGATTCGCCAGACGCTCCAGCGGCAGATGGGGGAGGAAGCCAACGTACGCTACATCGTGCGCTAGAGTGTTTTTTCAAGTGACAAACAGCACAAATCTTATGCTATTCTATGCGGCGGCTGGAGATAATCGGCTCTTTGAGGTAAAGGCGTCAGAAATTCTCCATGAGCCGCCAGTCGGCTACGAAAGGAAATAGGTATGACCGTTCGATCTATCAAATTACCGGATGATTTTCCCATCATTACAGAGATCATTCCGAAGGCTTTTGTCTACCCCGAAAACCCAGAGTGGAACACGGCCGCTGAGGTGACCAGTTTCCGGGAGACCATGCAAAACCTGCAACGCTTCTGGTTACCTCTGAGCCTCCTCCTGCGTATTTCGCCCCGCCTGGCAGATATATTTCGTGGGTATATCTGGGAAGAAGAGGGTCAGCCCGTTGGACTGATCGTCTACCAGCGCCAGGGGAGCACCGACACCTGGTATATCTCGACCGTTGCTGTTCTACCATCCTTCCGACGACGGGGCATCGCCCATCACCTGGTTACAACGGCCCTGGACGCCATTCGGCAAGCAGGGGGCGAGATGACCCTGTTGAAGGTCATTACCGGAAACCAACCCGCCTACACCCTGTACGAGCAGATGGGATTTAGGCACTTCACGAGCGACCTGGTGTTGTGCTATGACCAGGCCGCTCCCCCGCCAGAGATCCCTCTGCCAGATGGGTACACGTTGGAAGCAGGCGACCTGTTCAACTGGAGCCTATCCTATGACCTCATGCAGCGAATTACCCCCGCTGAGGTGCAACGCTATGTGCCTGTGAGGGCCGAGCAGTTTCAATACCCAAAGGCAATCCGACTGTTCACTCCTCTTGTGGAGAGAATTTCGGGCACAAAACAACATAAATTCGTCGTGCGATCCTCCGCCGGAGAGGTGGTGGCTATCACCGACTATTCAGTTCGTCGTCGATCTGGAGGAATGAATCAACTCGATCCAAACCTTGATCCTTGTCATGCTTCTCTCGCCCCGTCTCTGATCCAGCATTCGCTTCGCGAGATGCAACACCTTGCGCCCAACCGAGAGACCCAAGTGGTTGTACCCCAATGGCAGCAGAGCCTGCTGGAGGCTGTGTATGCGGCTGGCGGTGTGGCTCAGAAAGAATATCAGTGGATGGCGATGAATCTGCACCGCAACCCATTGACCCAACCACAGTAGGAAATCTAACATGAATCCCATCAAAGTTTTTATTGCGGATGATCACCCGATGGTTCGGACAGGTATCCGTTTTACCATAGCTGATGAGCCTGATTTGTTGCTCATGGGGGAGGCCGAAGACGGCGAGATGCTCAT
>JACCSL010000027.1 GCA_013812995.1 Ardenticatenales bacterium
GTACATACCAGGGGCCATCCAGGCAAAGAGGGCCTTGTCGGAACTCAGCAGGGTATGGATCGTCTGCCAGGGGGCGCTCGTCTCCCCAAAGTCATAGAGCTCACGCTCTCGAATCTGCTCATAGATATCATTCCGGTAGTGGAGCGCGCCGCCCGCCTCCTGCAAAAGGTCCACAATCACCTGCACCAGTGTCTTGTTGCTCATCCAAGAGAGTCCTTTTGAAGTTATTGCCCGGTCAACAGCGCCGCCAAACGCGCCTGTGCATCCGCAATGTAGGGCGTCTCGTCCCCCCGCCCTTCGCTCTGGCTGAGATAACTCTGTAGATCGCGGATCGCCATATCCCGCTGCCCATTGGCCTGATAGGCAACCCCCCGATGATAGATGCCTGACAGGGCTGGCCGAAGCCGGAGACTTTGATCCAGATCCGCGATGACCTGCGGGTAGTTACCCAGGCTATACAGCGCCCTCCCCCGAGTTTCCAGGGCAAATGGTGTGATGGCGCCCTCTTGGTCGACGGCCATCGCCTGCCCGGCCGCCTCAATGGCATTCTCGTATTCACCCAACTCCAGATACGTACCCGCGAGCCCGGCGTGTGCCCTAGCATACCCTGGAATCAGCAGAATGGCGCTCTGATAATGATCTCTCGCTTCCTCATAGCGCCCGAGTCGCCGCAGAATCTCTCCCGCCCCGTTATGGGCTCTTGGAACCTCGCCAAGTGTCAGGGCTGCCTCGTAATCGCCCAGTGCTGCCTCATCTTGCCCCTGCTCTTCATGCGTGATCG
This sequence comes from Ardenticatenales bacterium, assembly GCA_013812995.1. Taxonomy (GTDB): domain Bacteria; phylum Chloroflexota; class Anaerolineae; order Ardenticatenales; family Ardenticatenaceae; genus JACCSL01. Next base: position 782 of record JACCSL010000027.1, read on the forward strand.
CCCGATTGATATAGGCTGCCGGAAAATCGGGGTTGAGTTCCAGCGTACGAGTAAAGTCCTCCCTGGCCTTGGCATACTTTTCGGCTTGCAGGTAGGCGTTGCCCCGGTTGAACCACCCTCTGTAATCATCCGGGACCATCTCCAGGTAGACAGTGAAATCGTCGATAGCAGCCTGTTCCGCCTGCGCCTTCTCCATACAGCTTCCACGGATTTGACACTCCCACGAATAGAATTCGTGGGATTCTCAGCAGGGTTTAGCCCTGCTGAGCCACATCGCCCAGAGGGCACCCGGGTGTCCACGGCGCTACGCCTCCGATACTGGATCGGGCGGCGATACGTGATACGAGTGACCTGTACCTTGCCATAATGACCATAGACGGCGCGTGAGCAGATATTAGCCGCGCCGTTGGCGTCGCGATGGAGCAGCACGCGACACTTGGGATTGCGGCAGCGATAGAGCCGCCCGCGCGGGGGGCTGTTTGCCTCACCCGCCACTGGCAACTCTGGATTGCCCAGGGACGATATAACGTTGTGCCTGGCAGACGACTCGCGCACCGCCTAATATAAAGGTTTTTCTCTTCTTCCAACTCACCCTGACCATTACTGTGCGTCCTGCCACACAACCAGTTCGGCTCGCGCCTTCCTGGCCCATACGTCTGGCCTCTCCCCAACTGACCCCATCGATGCAATAAAAGCGTGCGAGGGGGAGGTGTGAACCCCGCTGGCAACCAGGAGTGTTGCGAGCAAATTGTATAGTCGGGTCAGTTCCACGCGATACGTGGCTAAAACACCAATGAGAGTCAGTGCCTCCCAGACCGCATCCAGGTGGGGTTCCTGCTGACCCAATTCCCGCAGGGGCCGCTTCAGGTCCCGAAAGGCGTGCTCGTACCAATCGATGTCTGAGATCGTCAGATCGCCATCCAACTTTGTCAACCACTTGATTTCCCTGGTTAGCTTGGCGTAGGTGGGTTTGCGGGAACGCAGGTATTGAAAAATGTCACGTCGCAGAGGCAGAAAGGCTCGCCACGCCGCACACCACCCCTCGCCTGCCTGTTCAAACTCATCCAGCCACCGAACGGCATAAGCACAGACTTCCTCGGGGCGGAGAGATATGACCTTGGTGATCATCATGGCTGACCTCAAGATATGCTCCTCCAGGATGCACAGCACCTCTGCCTGCTCTGGCTCCCATGTTGCACCCTCGACGCCACTTTCCAGGCTGCGGGTGCGACTCATTTCCTGAAGTTCCCGCCACCCCTGGACTAGCCCATGCAGCGCCGCCACCTCATTCTGGCTCCTATCCTCGACCCGCACCAGGAGTCGGGCCCCCACAATGGGGGCATGTCGTTCCATAATCGTTTCGACGGCGACTCTGTACTGCTCACAAAAAATATTGAAGTCGGGGAACTGACTCATGGATGCGTACCTTTCAGGTTAGAATCCGCCTGCTTCGCTTACAGCGCCTACACGCCCGCTTCGTCCCTGAGTGCCCTCACACGTTCCACCAAATAGTCCAACGCGCCTTCCTCTGAAGATGCCGCCCGCAGGGCCTTGCTACACTGAAATTAGCTATCTACGACAAAAACAGGTGTTCGTCATCGGCCAAGTCGTCTTGCCAGGGTCGCCAGCCGAACTCGAAGAGTCGTTCGTTTTTGCCTTCGCACATGCCATAGGCCGTTACTATATTTCCGCCATCCTCGTGATCTATCGCAAGATGATC
>JACCSL010000061.1 GCA_013812995.1 Ardenticatenales bacterium
GGCTGGGACAGCTAGAAAATGTACGATGTTGGACTACCAATGGATAAAGTCGAGGTAAGGGCTGGTAAATCTCAAGTCCAATACAAAGCCTATCACAAAGCTTGTTAGCATTAGTAGGAGAACCAACCCCCCGCCCACGACTATGAGCGCATCCTGCATCGTTCTCTCTCCCTACACCAGCGCCAGCAGCCCCGCCACGATGCCCTGAATCTCGATCCAGGGTCGCCAGCGGGCGTCGGCCTCGCGGCGGTAGCCCCAGAGCAGAAACGCCGAGTAGAGCGCGGTCCCCATCAGCGCGAGGGAAGCCACGGTTAGCCCGATGAGGGCGGCCACGCCAGCCAGCGCATAGCCTACACCCTTGGCTCTGGTTGGGCCAATGAGCACCGGGAGCGACACCGTGCCGCTCACGCGGTCTCCCTCGGTGTCGCGCAGGTCGTTGACGAGGATCTGCACCATGATGAGCGCGCAGACCGCCGCTGCGAGGAGCCACGTCTCGCGCTGCGAGGCAACGCCAGAGGCAGCGGCGGGGGCAAAGACGGTGAGGAGCGTCCAGAGGATGGCAACGAAGGGCATCTTCATGACGGGCAGATGCTTCCAGCCGACGCGCTGCCCGCGCCAGGGAAGCCAGCGCACCGTGTAGCTCAGCGCGAAGCCGACGCCCGCCACGATGGGTGGCAGCGCCGCCGGGCGCAGCACGAGCAGCGCCACCCCCAGCGCAAAGCCAAATTGGACGATGCGCTGCAAGGTTTTCTCGTGGCGCTCCATCCAGGCGGTGCGCTGCGGCATACTCTGCCAATCGGCGGCGCGCTCCTTCGGGCCCAGCCGGTCCCGCGTGTAGAAGGCAACGGCCAGCACGAAGGCCAGGCCGATGAGAATCGGATCCAGGGGAAGAAGCAGGGTGCGAGCGGTGACGATCACCCAGCCCGCCGCGCTCCCGGCCATGAGAAGGTTGCTCCAGAGCAGGAGTTGCAGCGGGCTGGGGGCAGGCGGGTGTGGAGACATGATAATAATGGCGCGATGGGCGGAGCCCTCTCCCCCGGCCTTCGGCCTTCCCCTCTCCTGAGGTCGGGAGAGGGGCCACTGAGCGAAGCGAAGTGAGGGTGAGGGCCGCTAACTCATGGCGGCGATTTCTGCCTCGGTCGCGAGACGAGAGGTGATCGCGGTGACGGGGCAGATTTTCTCGCAGGCCATGCAGGCAATATCACAGGGGGTATCCACGGCGATGGTGTCAAAGGGAGTGGTGAAGCCCGCCTCATGGGGGCACACACCGATGCAGGCCCCGCACTTGATGCAGGCATTCCAGTTTACATAGAAGACAACAGGGGGTCGCTTGGGCATGGAGGTCCTTCCTACACTTTACGGAATTCAGAGTGGGGGCTGAAGTAGCTGGCAAGCGTATCGTAGAGACGCTGGTCGCGACGCGGGATAGATTGCTCCCGGAAAATGTCCGTCTTGATCTCGTAGAGCTTCCACATGGCGTGGCCTAGCTCGTCCAGCCAGCGCTCGTGGTAGCAGGTCAGCGCCTCAGCGGTGGGGCGCTCGCCCGTGGGGATGAAGTCGCCCAGGAAGGTCCCCGCGATGATCCCGCCGCGCAGCGCGGTGTGGATGCCACCACCCGTGATGGGGTTGACATGGCGAGCGGCATCCCCCACGAGGATGATGTTGTCGGCCACCTGCTTCTTGAGCGGCGCGGCCAGTGGCACCCCGCCCCCCTGAACCTCCAGGATGCGGCAATTCTTGAGCCGCTCGGCCATGAAGGAGTTTTGCATGAAATGATCCAGGTGCCAACGCGCATCTTTGTCCGTGATAGTGCGAATCACCCCCAGCCCCACCTCGGCATAGCCATGTCCCTTGGGAAAGAGCCAGGCATAGCCACCCGGAGCCCACTCGTGCCCTGCGACGATTTCCAGCAGGCCATCGGTCTCGACGTGGTCGATGACCAGTTGAAGGCAGGAGGCGAGTTCGCTCAGCTTGATGTGGGTGCGCAGCCCGCCCCACTTCCCCACCTGCGACTGCAGCCCGTCCGCGCCGACGATCACGCGCGTTCGCACCTGCTGGGGGAAGCCGAAGCGGTTGAGGTGGACATCCACGGTGCCATCCTCGTGTGGGGTGTAGCCCTTCGCGTCCGTCTTGAGCCAAACCTCCACCCCGGCCCGCTCCGCCATCGTCATCAGGTAGCGATCAAAGCGCCGCCGATCCACCACATAACCCAGGGGAGTCTCGCGGTACAGTCGATAGTCCATCGTGGTCGCGTTCCCATGAGTGTCGTAGGTGACGAAGCCATAGATGGGGGTGGAGACAAACTCATCGTTGGGTCGGACGCCCGCCTCGTTGAGGGCATTATCGCTGACAGCCCCCGAACATTGAATGGGCGAGCCCAATTCCTGCCGGCGATCCACCAGCAACACGCGCAGACCACGTTCCGCCGCGACACGGGCTGTGGTCGAGCCTGCTGGCCCCGACCCCACAACCACCACATCATACTCCACTGTCTGAACCATCAGTCTCTCCTGTCAGCTATGAAAATAAGGGTATCCGTATTGTTTTTCAACTATTCTTGACCATTTTACTTGAAAACCCCGCAACTTGCCTCAAAGTTACGTCTACCTAATAGGAAATAAGGCACGCTCCCTTGACCTGGGGGCAAAGGAGTCTGTAGAATAGTTGGCAATTGAACTTCTCCCTTCTCCCGTATCTTTCCAGATTTTCCCGAAAAGCCAAAATATCAACCCTTCTTCACTCTTTTTCCGAGAGTTTTTCCCCGGCACAGCCATTGCTTATTTTAGAGGCAACCCACATACCAAAATACCTATAACCTTCCTAGTTCTGATGGAATTTGTGGTTGAGGGGTGGCTCTGCGTGGCGGCCCTCTCCCCGGCCGTCGGCCGCCCCTCTCCCGATTTCGGGAGAGGGGCCACTGAGCGAAGCGACGTGGGGGTGAGGGCGCGCATGGCACGCTTCCCAATCTTCCATACCACAAATTCCATCAGAACCAGTTACGTAAAACGTAAGGGACGACGCAGCCTGTTCATCGGGACAGCTAGGCTGGGTTACGTTATACGCATTACGTTTTACGTTTTCTTCTCCCGCAAAGCACGCTTGACACACCGCTATGGGTATATCTCCAGGGACCAACTGTTTAAAAACCCTGTTCTGCCCTCGATGGTATCTTTGATCTCCAGCGTCCAGGTGCCTGTCGCCGATTTTCCCTTCACCAGCGCCAGGGCCGGCCCCGTGATATCGAACCACCTGCGGAGCGACGTATCGCCTGCCGAATCCCCTGGTTTGTGAATGCGAATTCGCGTCCCATCCGGGTGAATGAGGTCGATCTGGAGGTCGCCCACATCCGCGTGCTCGATGTTCGGGAAGAGCCGCAGCTCGCGAATCGTCACCTGGTCGGTGATGACAATCGTCGAGGTGATGACACCCGCCGGCCCATCCTTAATAGGCTTGTTGGGCGTCTCGTCCCTGGAATATTGGAAGGGCAGCGGCGTGGGGATCATCGTCGCGGTGGGGATCGCCGTCGCGGTCACCGTGGCGGTAGGTGTCCGCGTGGGTGTGGGCGGCAGGGGTCGGCGCATGACAGGCAGGTACAGGGTGGTCGGCCTGGCCTCAAAGGTAGCCGTCGCCGTCCTGGTAGCCGTTCGCGTCACCGTCGGCGTTCGCGTTGCCGTCTGCGTTCGTGTCGCCGTCTGCGTCGGCGTGCGCGTCGGCGTGCGCGTGGGTGTTCGCGTCGGGGTGTTCGTTGGCGTGCGCGTCGGCGTGTTCGTTGGGGTTGGTGTCGGCGTCGGGGCTTCCACTACCATGAACGTGACGGTGATGGTGTGGGTCACTTCTTTATACACGAAGCTGACCACAGCGGTCCGCTGTCCCAGGGTACTCCCCACATTCAGGAAGCAGCTTGCCAGCCCTTCCGCGTCTGTCGTGCTGCCACACACCGGCTCTGTCGAGTAGTAGCGGACATCCATCGGGACATTCGGGACCGGGGTTCCGCTATCGAAGATCCGGCCATAGACCACCACCGCGTCATCTTGATAGACCGTGGCAGGCACCACCGAGGCACAGATACGAACCGTCCCCTCCTTGCAATTGGCATTTTCGCCAATAATCAGGGGTGTCGGCGAGGGCGAGCCCTCGGGGAGCGGCGTTCGGGTCACGGTTGGGGTGGGGGGGATGTCGCTCTCGCCCCCCAGGTAGCGCACCATCGCGATATCCGTGTTGCTTCCATTGGACGCTCGGCCCACCGTCAGGATTTTGCCGTCCGGCTGAACCAGGATATCGTGGCCTCGCCCCCCATCTGTTCCCACGGAGGTGGTGATGAAGCCCTGCACCCCAAAGGTATCATCAGGAGTTCCATTTTCGTAGAACCGTGCGGTCGTGAGACTGTCGGCCTCGCCCGTGACGACGATGCGATTATCCGACTGAAGCGCAGCCTGACGAACCAGGCTGAAGCCGGTGGTGGTCACCACACCGCCATTGCCAAAATCGGGGTCATAGGTGGTGTCGGGATAGTAGCGCCGCATGAAAAGCCCGTGCTCCGTGCCTGACTTCCACGTTCCCACCAGAAGAAGCCTTCCATCCGGTTGAAAGATGGCATCGCCGACAACATCGCCCGTATCCAGCAGCGGCCCGAAGATGGCCCCATCTTGCCCATAGGCCAGGTCTCGGGCACCGTTCGCAAAGTATCGGAGCAGCACGAAGCGGGTTCGGCCTGTGGCAGCATCTACCAGTCCGGCCATCACCAGGAGCTTGCCATCGGGCTGAATGTGTACCGCATATGCCTCATCATCCCGCGAGGAGTTCAGAGTCGTGACCACCACACCCCCGCTCCCGAAGTCGGTATCAAGCGAGCCATCCCAGTTGTAGCGCACCATCAAAATGTCCAGGTCCCCAGAGCTTGCGGTGCTTCCTATCAACAACAGCTTGTCATCCGGCTGGAGCGTCATGGTCCTTATTTTTTCATCGCGGGTGCTGAGGGATGTCACCACTCGGCCCGTCTTGGCGGGGCCAAAGAAGTCATCCGCTGTTCCATCGGGGTTGTATTGGAGCAGGGTTATATCATAATCCCCCCCAACCACGGCATGACCGGCCACCACGAGCTTGCCCTCGCTCTGCGTCAAGATGGCGCTCACCTCTTCGAGGCCGCTACTCGTCGCGCTGATGACAATCCCGTTTTGATTGATGCCGAAGGAGGTGTCGATGGAGCCGTCCGGGTGGTAACGAACCAGGTGCGTGTCTGCATTCGTCGAAGACAACACGAGGGGACCGGCCACCACGATTTTGCCATCCGCCTGGACCATCGCGCGGTTGGCATAGTTCGGCTTGGACAGAACATCGGTGGTGACAATGCCCCCGGTCCCAAAGGTGCTGTCCAGTTCCGCCGGATTGGCAGCGAAGACGGACATCGAGAGCACGCTCAGGAAGAGCAAAACCGTCAGGGAAAGGAGGAGGGAAAGGGTTAGTGGTTTAGTCGGCATAGTAGCAAGCCCCTAGCTAGCTGTGAGAAGCAGAGTTCGACGATGAGTTTTGGCTGGCGACACGCACGAGGTGTCTTGTGCTGGCTCCGACGGGTTCTGGATTTTGGTGAGGTGCGAGGTGGTGAATGATGCGACGATAGTATAGGGGAAAAAGCGGTTATTATGCAATGGGTCTGTGAGGTTTTGCAGGGCTTCTCAGAAGTCGCGGTTCTGCAAGCATGGCCCTCTCCCCCATGTCGCTTCTCTCAGTGTCCCCTCTCCCGAAATCGGGAGAGGGGCGGCTGAAAGCCGGGGAGAGGGCCTCCCTCCACAGGTCGGGTCCGACTCCTAAAAAAACCTCAGCGTTTCTTCTCCCGTGAAGGAGGCGCTTCGCCTTCTGGCGGTGCTTTTGAGAAGCCCTGGAGGTTTTGGAACGGAAAGGCAAAGGTCACCAAGTAGGCCCCTAAAAGGGGAAAGGCAAAAGTAACGGCCAACGATAAAAGTAACAGTCAAGGTAACGGCAAGTATGAGGAAAGAGGGATGAGAAGGCTTGAGATTCGGCGTCATGCGTATACGAAGAAGGGGGCGGGGCGGGGCAAAGGCTCGCATCTGTCCTCAGAGGGCGTGAGGCAGGCGCGGGAGATTGGGCAGGCGCTTGGCCCGTTTGACCTCGTGCTGACCAGTTCTATTCCCCGGACGCTGGAGAGCGCGCTGGCAATGGGGTTCGCCGTGGATGAGCAGTGGGATGTGCTGGGCGATATTCCGGCGGACGTTTGGGAGGAAATCGGCCATCATGAGCGCTGGGCGTGGGAGCAGCCCTTTGTGGAGTTTGCCCGTCTGGCTGCCACGGGCGGGGCGACTGCCAGGCTAGGGCAGCGCCAGAAAGAGGCATGGCGCACCGCATTGGAAGCAGTCCCCGCCAATGGCGCAGTGCTCGTTGTCTCGCATGGCCGCATCATGGAGGCGGGCCTGGTGACGTGCTTCCCGGACAGCGATTTTCCCGCGTGGGGCACACCGTTTCAGCATGGCGAGGGCGTCGAGTTCGGCTATGAGGATGGGCGCTTTACGGAGTTACACTGGCGGCGCAATGGGGCATAAATAGGCTTCGGGGATGGCAAATCCAGAACTAAAATCTTAATGTGCTATATGTTGACAAAGATGTGCAATCAGTGTACTATAGGAGGCATATTGGCGAGTGTAACTAACGAGCGAGGTGACACAGTGAGTGTTGCCTTTAACCTCTTCGTACTAAAACAACATCTCCAACTCACCCTTGGGGAAGAAATTAGCTGGTCGCAAATTGCCCGTGAGGCAGATTTGCACCGCAACACCGTTGAACGTATCGCCCACAACCAGACAGACCGCATTGATCTTGTCACCCTTGCTAAGTTGGTTATGTTCTTTCAGTCCAAGGGTGTGGAGATCAACGCCGGAGATTTGTTCACTACAGATTCTGCTAAAAACGAAGCGGGGACAGCCTGACAACCCAATTCTGGAAAGGAGCAACGGAATGCGTCGAGTCGCTTTGTGTTATCTACGACGAAGTTTGCATAGAGAGGGCATTGATTTAGAGGGCCACTCGAAGGAGCGGCAAAAGCAGGCGCTCTACAACTGGTGCCAAAGTAATGGCTATGAGGTAGAGTGGTATGAGGACTTCGATGGTCATAAGTCAGGGTATAACGAGGTGGGACGACCTGGGTGGATGAAACTCAAGGAGCAATTGTATCGATCAGAGGTTCTCGTCGTTGTGACAGAGTCTGTGGCACGTTCTCACCGAAACGCGAAAGAGTGTCTGGTTTTTGTTGACGAAGCGGGGGCGCATGGTGTGGCCTACGTTAGCATTAAGGATGGGATCGACACGCGCCAGGACAATCCAGCCGCGCGTTTCCAACTCCAGGTTTTAGCTGCGATGGCGGAGATGTGGAGTAGCGAAACGAGTTCACATATGAAAGGCTCTCTCAAGGTAGCTCGTCAAAAGGGTCAGTACGTTGGAACCCCGCCGTTCGGAACGATACGCGATCAGAACAAGAAACTGATTCCTGACCCTGGTGGAGCTTGGTTTCTCCCTGGTGATGAGGATCTCCGCCCGGAGTGGACAGAAGATCGTATGGAGGGCGCTGAATGGCGCGGGTATTACGATGCTTTGGTACGATGCTATGAGTTGTACGCGTCAGAGATCGGGGGCTATGACGCGGTCGCCCATCAGCTGAATAGCGAGGGCTGGCGATATAAGGTGCGCCACAAGAAGGGCCAGGAAGGAATTCGACATTCCCTGAGAGCCTGGAAGCAGGAAGATGTAAGGCGCTGCATCTGCAATTGGCCTTTGTATGCTGGGC
>JACCSL010000749.1 GCA_013812995.1 Ardenticatenales bacterium
CCAAACACTGATCTGGAAAAACCCTGCCCTCCAGTGGCAAGACGGCTCCTTGCGCCTCTCCAATGGTCGCCACGCCCCGCCGCTGCTGCTTCGCTTGCCGGACGGCTACCACGGCGCAGACATTCGCCAGGTGGCCCTCTGCTGGCGAGCCAACCATTATGAACTGGCCCTTACCATTGGTACCGGCCGTGAGCCGCTGCCCCTGCGAAGCGAGGGGCAGGTGGCGGGCGTGGACCTGGGGAAGTTCATATCGCGGCACTGACCGCACAGAGTGGCGAAACCCTTGTCATCAACGGGCGCGCGCTACGCTCCGAGAAACGCCGTCTGAACAAACGTCTCGGCCATCTCTCCGCCAAGCAGGCCAGCAAACAAAAGGGCTCCAAGCGCTGGCAGAAGCTCCAGCGCCAGAAGGACAAAGAGCGCGCCCGCTCCAAGCGTCGCCAGCGCGACATCTTGCACAAGGCCAGCCGCCAAGCGGTGGCCTTTACCGAGGAACATGAGGTGCGCACCCTGGCGGTGGGCGATGTGCGCGACATCCAAGACGGCGTGAACCTCGGACGTAAATCCAACCAAAAAATCTCGCAGTGGTCACATGGCAAGTTCGAGCAGTACCTCACCTACAAAGCCCAGCAGGTGGGGGTTGCCGTCGAATCCATCCCAGAAGACTACTCGACCCGTACCTGTTCGCACTGTGCGCAGGTGGCAACGAGCCCGCCACGGGGACGGTTGTATCGCTGTCGCAACCCCGAGTGTCGGCTGCTCCTCCATCGCGACGCCAATGGCGCGGCCAACATCTGCTCGCGGGCCGTCTATGGTCACTATAGCAAGGTGCAGGTCACCCGTATCACGTATCGCCGCCCGATCCAGTATCGGAGGCGTAGCGCCGGGGACATCGGCCATGTGGCTCGGCGGGGCTAACACCTGCCGAGAATCCCAGCGGCTTCAGCCCTGGGAGTGTCAATGCCCCTGTCGTTGTTCCAATGTTCCAACGCTCCAACGTTCCAACGCTCTCCCGCTCTCCCGCTCCAACGCTCCTTTCAGAGTCCTTCAGGTTGCGCTACAATGCGCTATTCTCAATAGTTACCACTGCAAACAATGGCGGAATCGACCTATGGCCTCTAGCGAGTTTGTCATCACGCACCCGTGGACCTCTGACCGGCGCAGCCCGACGCGCTGGATTCTCTCCCATGTCAGCCGCAACAAGCTCATCATCGGTATGATCCTCCTTGGCGCCTTTGGCAACGCGGCGCTGGCAGGCGCGATTCCGATCTACACCGGGCAGGCGTTTGACGCGGTGCTCGGGCAGAGCCCAAACCTGGATGCGCTCTGGTGGAGCTGCGTCTGGCTGATAGTGAGCCAGGTAGTGCGCAGTGTCCTGCAACTGGGGCGTAACTTTGGCAGCGAGCTGCTCGGGCAGCGGTTGGAGCGCGACGTGCGCGATGAGTTGTACGGCACCCTTCTTGGCAAAAGTATGAGCTTTCACGACCGCCACACCAGCGGCGACCTGATGGCGCGTGCCACCAACGATGTGCACGAGATGGCCCTCATGCTCTCGCCAGGGCTCAACCTCGTCATCGGCTCGGGCAACTTCCTCCTCATGCCCGTCGTGCTGGCATTCCCACTCCACCCCGCGCTCATCGCCACGCCATTGCTCTTCGTCATCGGCTATGTCCTGGCGCTGCGCCAGTACCTGAGCCAGTTGAACCCCGTCACCGCCGCGCTGCGCCGCCGCTTCGGGCAGATGAATTCCACGCTCACTCAGGCCATCGAGGGAATCGAAATTGTAAAGGGCACCGTGCAGGAGGATCGAGAGATTGCGCAGTTCGAGGAGAAGGCCAGGGAGGTACGTGACGCCTTCGTCTGGCAGGGGGAACTGGAGGCGCGCTTCCTGCCCTTGCTCCTGCTGGGCATCGCGGAGGGCGCGGCCTTCTTTCACGCGATTGTCCTGTACCGGGCGTCTGCCATCTCCGTGGGCGATGTGGTCGCCTACATGGGCTTGATGATGCTCTTTGGCTTTCCGGTCTACACCTCTCTCATGGCGTACTCGCAGGTTTCCTCCGGGGTGTCCAGCGCGCGCCGCATTCTGGAGGTGATGGAAGAGCGGAGCGAGGAAAGCGGGCAGCAGGGACACAGTGCCCGTCTCCAGGGCTCGCTCCGCTTCGAGCATGTCACCTTCAATTACCCTACCAAGGAGACGAGCGACCAGGCAACCACCTCGGCACTGGAGGATGTGAGCTTCGAGATCGCGCCGGGCCAGACGCTCGCGGTGGTGGGGCAGACGGGTGCGGGGAAGAGTACCATCGCCAAGCTCATCAACCGCACCTACGAGGTCAACAGCGGGCGCATCCTGGTGGATGGCATTGATGTCTGCGACTGGGAGCTAGAGACACTCCGCCGCCAGATTTCGCTCATCGAGCAGGACATCTTCCTCTTCAGCCGCACCATCGCGGAGAACATCGCCTTCGGGGCACCGGACGCGACGCGCGCGGCCATTGAGGGCGCAGCGGAGGCGGCGCAGGCGCATGGTTTCATCAGCGCGCTGCCGGAGGGCTACGACACCATTATCGGGGAGCGCGGCGTGATGCTCTCCGGGGGTCAACGGCAGCGCATTGCCCTGGCGCGGGCCTTCCTGACTCACCCGGCCATCCTGATTCTGGACGATTCGACCAGCGCCATCGACAGCGCCACGGAGGATCAGATTCAGCAGGCCATCGA
>JACCSL010000079.1 GCA_013812995.1 Ardenticatenales bacterium
GAGCCATCCTCCTCTACGAGGCCATGCGCCAACGCGAGGGGTAGCTACAACCTTCCCAGAGCCATTCAAAAGTCGCTTTGTGTCCGCACCCGAGGCCCTCTCCCCGGCTTTCAGCCGCCCCTCTCCCGAAATCGGGAGAGGGGTCACTGAGCGAAGCGAAGTGGGGGAGAGGGCCATGCGCGCGGCACGTTGATTTTTCATTTGACACGAGTCGAAAAGCGTCTATACTATCCTCTCGTCAGCGAGAACTGACAGGTACCTATACCAATTAAATACTAGGCAATCGTAACTTAATCATGCCGACATGGCGCAATGGTAGCGCACTGCACTTGTAATGCAAAGGTTATCGGTTCAAGTCCGATTGTCGGCTCTTCATGGGTCGGTGTCCCGAGCGGCAAAGGGGGCTGACTGTAAATCAGCTGCGTAAGCTTCGCAGGTTCGAGTCCTGCCCGGCCCACTCTTTATTTTTTACTTGTGAGTTCCAAACTTATGGCTCTTTCCAAGGACGAGTTAGAGAGACTGTATTATAATGAACAGCTATCAATGCAACAGATAGCCACTCATTATAGATGCAGCCTCAACAAAATCGTATATTGGATGGAAAAGTATGGCTTTGAGAGACGAAGTGCAAGTGAAGCAACGTACTTGCACAAGAACCCTGATGGTGACCCTTTCCTAATAAAGATGCCTGACACTCCTGAAGGATGGAAGCTCTTTGGGGTGGGCATTGGCATTTATATGGGGGAAGGAACAAAGCAGGGTGGACAGCTCGCAGTATCCAATTCAAATCCAGGGATTTTGCAAGCATTTTTATTGTTTTTAGAAAAAATTTGTGGGGTCTCGAGAAGTGATATCAGAGCAGACCTCAACATCTTTGATGATTGTGATGCTGAAGGTGCCGTAAGCTGGTGGGCACACAAGCTAGGCTTGGAAGTAGAGCAATTTTATCCCCCCACAACCCGCGAGGGTAAAAAGGGGAGTTACAAAAAGAAAAGTCGTTATGGCACTTTAAGCATTAGATATTACAACACAAAACTTCTAAATATCATTAATTCCTGGTGCCATGAATACTTTGAAGAATTAAATAACACGTAACATACGCCTCCGTAGATCAGGGGTAGATCGCATTCTTGGTAAGAATGAGGGCGTGGGTTCAAATCCCACCGGAGGCTCTGATAATAAAAACTCCGCTGTTTTCGATAGCAGCGGAGTTTTTTGTTGTGGTTGGCAGGGATTTTTGCAAAGCGGGCTTACCATCAAACATGCGTCTCATAAGGACATGAAATAGGCCCCGATGGATTTCTCCATCGGGGCCTATTTTTTCAAGAATTGCCCGATCAGGCTGGTTGTTAAAAAGAGTCGATTCCTTTAGAATGGGCGTCATGCCCCGCACCACCCTTCAGGAAAGAGACTTTGACGTAGAGTTCCGCGCGGTGACCAAAAAATTCGGTTTGGTCACCGCTGTTGACGATGTCAGTTTTTCTATCCTGAAAGGCTCTTTTCATTCCTTCCTGGGTCCCTCAGGCTGTGGCAAAACGTCTTCCTTGCGCCTGATTGGCGGCTTTGAGCAACCGGACGCAGGCGAAATCCTGGTGAATAACAAGTCAGTCGTCGGTGTTCCGCCCTACCGCCGCCAGGTGAATATGGTATTCCAACACTACGCCCTGTTCCCACACATGGATGTCGCGACGAATGTGGGCTATGGCCTGCGCCAGCAGCGTCCGCGTCTGTCCAACAAGGAGATCCAGCAGCGCGTAGGCGATGCGCTCGCGCTGGTCAGGCTCTCTGGCTACGACCGGCGGCGGACATGGGAACTCTCCGGTGGGCAGCAGCAGCGGGTAGCCCTCGCTCGTGCGCTGATCAACAAACCCACGGTATTGCTTCTCGACGAGCCGCTGGCGGCGCTGGATCGCAAACTGCGTAAAGATATGCAGGTGGAACTAAAAACCTTGCAACGAGAAGTTGGGATTACCTTCGTCTTTGTCACCCACGATCAAGAAGAAGCACTTTCGATGAGTGACCATATCGCCGTCATGCGCGACGGTCGCATCGTCCAGGAAGGGTCGCCCACCGAGCTGTATCACTACCCCCTGGATCGCTATGTCGCCGGGTTTATCGGTCAATCGAACTTCATTGCGGGGAAGGTGATAGAAACCGGCAACCAAGTGGCAATCCGCACCCCGGAGGGGGTCGTCCTGCGCGCGCCGCCATCGCCAAAGGCAAAACCGCTGCTCCCCGGAGAGAGCGCGGTGCTTGCTCTCCGCCCCGAGCGTATCCAGCTGTCCACCCCAGAAGAAAAACTCCCCCGCGTCTATCCCGGCTACATCGCCCAGAGCACTTTTCTGGGTGATCAGACCGAATACCACATCCGTACCGAAACCGCCGAAGGTTCCGGAGTCGGTGCCCTCATGGTTCGTACAAGCAGCGCCAACTCCCACTTCGCCCCAGGCGAGCCGGTTCATCTGTCCTGGGAGGAAAATTCCGGGTTGGTTTTGCTGGACGATTAAGACACCAAATTTATTGGATAGGAGACGCCATGGACGCCAAAAGTTTGATGGAATACTATCGGTTGTTGGAAAAAGGGCGCATCTCACGTCGCGATTTTCTGCGGGTGACCGGAGTTGGCTTCGCAGCAACGGTGCTGGCCGCCTGTTCGGCACCTGCTACGCCTACCCCCACGCCGGGCGGTGAATCGCAGCCTTCCGGCCAGTTGGGCGAGCGGCTCGATTTGACCACCTGGCCGAATTATCACAATACCGAAAATTTCGATGCCTTCACCAAAGCAACGGGCGTCGCCATCAACGTCAACGTCTTTGGCTCGAACGAGGAGATGCTGGCTAAATTGCAAGCGGGTGGCACGGGGTGGGATGTCTTTGTCCCTACCAATTACACCATCCCCACCTACGTCAAGCTTGGCCTCATCGAACCCCTTGATCTGGCGAAAATCCCCACTTTCGACGCCAGCTCGTTCGAGGCCCGCTTCCTCGACGCCTCCAAAGTCCCCGACGATCCCAACATCTACGCGATTCCCAATCGTTGGGGCACGACCGGTTATTTGATCCGCAGGGACCATGTG
>JACCSL010000759.1 GCA_013812995.1 Ardenticatenales bacterium
GCATGAGCTTCTGGAGCATCGGCGGGAACATTGTCATCTACCTGGCCGCGCTCCAACGGCTACCCCGCGATCTCCACGAGGCGGCAGCACTGGACGGGGCCACGCGCTGGCAGCAACTGCGCCACATCACGCTGCCGCTGCTCTCGCCGGTGACCTTCTTCCTGCTGATTGTGGGGCTCATCAACGCCTTCCAGCTCTTCACGCCCATGTACGTGCTAACGCGGGGCGGGCCAAGCCATGCCACGATGACCACCGCGCTCTATCTCTATTTCAATGCCTTTCAGTGGCAAAAGCTCGGCCAGGCCGCTGTGATGGCGTGGCTGCTCTGCACGATCATCGGTGCGGTGCTACTCTGGCAGTTTCGGATGGCGCGCCGCTGGGTCTTCTACGCGCAGGAGTAACGATGACTCCCTTGAGATGGAAGTCTAGCCTGCTCTATCTCTCCCTTATCGGCGGGGCCTTTCTCTTTCTGCTGCCGCTGCTCTGGATGGTCAAGACGGCCTTTCAGGAGGCGCGACTGATCTATGCCAATCCGACCCACTGGCTGCCCTGGCCCCCAACGCTGGCAAATTTCAGGGAGGCGTGGGCCCTGATTCCCTTCATGACCTATCTGCGCAACTCCCTGCTGATTGCGCTGCTGGCCGTGCCCGGCGCGGTGCTCTCCAGCTCGATGGCGGGCTTTGCCTTCGCGAGCCTGCCCGCACGGGGGCGCGGGGTGCTTTTCGCGTTGCTGCTCCTCACGCTGGCGCTGCCCGCGCAGGCCACGCTGATTCCAACGTTCCTGCTCTTCGTCAAGCTGCGCTGGGTGAATACCTTTTTGCCTCTGATCGTCCCGCACTGGACGGCGGGTGCTATCTATGTCTTCCTCTTCCGACAATTTTTTCGCCGCCTGCCGCAGGAGTTGTACGATAGCGCGGAGCTGGATGGCTGCTCCCCGTGGCAGTTGTACTGGTACATCGCGCTGCCTCTCGCGCGCCCGCTCTGCATCACAGTGGCGCTCTTTACCTTTATTGCCTCCTGGAACGATTTCCAGGGGCCGCTCCTCTATCTGACCGATGGCAGCAAGTTTACGCTCCCCGTGGGGCTGGCCTTCTTCCAGGGACCGTACGTGACGCAGCTCCATCACCTCATGCCGCTGGCGCTGCTCAGCCTGCTGCCACCCCTGCTGCTCTACCTCGTGGGCCAGCGCTATCTCATCGAGGGGTTGGAGGTGAGAGGTTAATCTGCGCGTCCTGGCGGGCTGGGGCATACAGGGCTTTCTTCTGGTAGCTCTGGCAACGCCTGATTGGCGCAACGGTCTCTTCGCCTGGGGCGCGGTGTCGCCAGGTGGGCCGGGGTGGCTGAGCTATGTTCTGCCCCTTTCTCTTGGAGTGTGGTTTCTTCACCCGAGGTGCTCCTGGCGCTGGGGGTCGTACCATCTCGCCTGGCCCATGCTCGGCCTAACCCTGCTCACTCTGATTGGACTGCGGCATTTGGTTTTCATGCCCCTGCTGGGATGGGGGAGCGCGTGGGGTATCTATCTCTTTTTGCTCAACGAGCGGCCCCGGCTAACAGGGATTCTGGCGCTGCTGCTTCTGATTCAGGGCGGGGTGGCGGTGATGCAGTTCTGGCAGCAGGGCGATCTGGGGTTGAGGGTGCTAGGAGAATATTCGCTCGATCCAACCGTGGAGGGAGTCAGCGTCCTGTGGGCGCGCGACCACCCGTGGCTGCGCGCCTACGGCCTGACCGGCCACCCGAACATGCTGGGAGCACTTCTGGCGAGCCTGCTACTTTTGCTTTTGCCGGAACTGTCCCGGGGGCAGGGCTGGCCGCAGCGGGGAATCGCCCTCGCCCTGAGCGTGGGATTCCTCGGGCTGCTTGTGAGCTTCTCGCGCGCGGCGTGGCTGGGCTTTGCGGGCGGAGTGCTGGTAGGACTTGGGCGGACTTCGCGCTGGACGCTGCTCCCCTTTCTTCTCGGCCTGCTCTGCCTGATTCCCTACCGTGACCTCGCAGGGAGCCGCTGGGCGGAGCGCGACAGCCGCATTGAGCAACGATCTATGATGGAGCGGCTGCGGGATGTCTCGCTGGCAATAGAGATCATCCAGCAGCATCCCTGGGCGGGGGTTGGGGTGGGGAGATACCTGGAGGTCGCAAGGGCGCGCCAGCCCGAGGCGCTCATCGTGCATAATGTGCCCCTGCTGGTTGGTGCAGAACTAGGCTTTCTGGGTCTCGCCTGCTGGCTGTGGCTGATGCGCGCAGGGTTTCTCGCCCTGTCAGGCAGAGAGCCACCCGTCGGTCCGTGGCTCTCCCTGCTCGTGATCGGACTATTTGACATAACCCTGTGGCCGACGACAGGGATTCGCAATGCGCTGCTCTTTGCCCTGCTCGCCGCGCCCCTTGCCATTCACCTGGAGGAGAGCGCCCTTGGCAACGAGGGCTAGCCTTGTACCGTTCCTTGAGCAGAGCGCCTATGCGCTGCTGCTGATGTTGGCGTTGCTCTTTGCCTTTGAGCCTGTACGCCCCGCCATCAACCTCAATGGGCAACTGGTGCTCTCCCTGGTGGAGGCACTGCTGATGTTGGCGCTGGGGGCATGGCTGCTGGCGCGGTCAGCGGCAAGGCAATGGCCCACGCCGCCCCGTGCTCTGGCATTGCCCCTCGTCGTCTGGCTCTTGCTTCTGCTCGCATCCGCGCTTGTCGCGCCGGAGTATCGCTCGCACGCCATCAAGTTTGTGGCCCGCGTGCTCAACGGGGTTCTGGTGGGATGGATGGCCTACGACATGAGCCAGCACCCGACCCGCTGGCAGCGCCTGGTGCAAGCGTTAGCGCTTAGCGGGGCGCTGGTGGGTCTGCTGGGGCTGGCGGAAACCTGGGCGGTGGAGCCTTTTGCCGGATGGTTGAGTTATTTCAAACACGGGACGACCACGGTTGGGGACATCGTGCGCATCAGCTCGACGCTGACCTATCCGACCATCACCGCGATGGTTCTGGAGCTAACCATGCCGCTGCTCCTCGCGTGGGCGGTGACGAGCACGCGAGGCTGGCAGCGGCTGCTGCTGGGAGCGCTGCTTGTCGCGGGGATGGCAACGCTGCTCCTCACGTTGAGCCGCGCCGGGGTCGTGGCGCTGGCGCTGGCGCTGACCGCAATGGCCGTCACCGCGCTCTGGCGCTGGCAGATCCCTGGTGCCGGTGCGCTCGTGTGGGGCAGCGGCCTCGCTGTCGGTGCGCTCGCTCTACTGACCCTCGTGCTATTCATTGCCAACCCGCTGATCCGGCTGCGACTGCTCAGCGAGACGGAGGGAAATTGGTATCAGGCGCGCTTCGAGAGCCGAGCCATCCCCCCGATGGAACCCAGTGAGATTATCCAGGTTCCAGTGTTGGTCCAGAACATGAGCGTCCGCGATTGGCATCTCCACGGCCCCCAGCCCTTCTTGCTGGGCTACCATCTTCTTCTGGAGGATGGCACGATGGTGCAGTATGACGGGGCGCGCACTCTCCTGGAAGAAGCCGTCCCGCCAGGGGCTGTCATCGAGGTACAGGCGTATATCATCGCGCCGGAGGAACCGGGGCGCTATCTTATCGAGTGGGACATGCTGCAAAATGAGGTGGCCTGGTTTAGCTGGAAGGGGGCACCGACCCTGCGCGTGCCTCTGACGGTTCTGGGGGAGAGTGATGATGAGCTGCCCATCCTTCCTCCCGCGCCAGATATACGCAT
This sequence comes from Ardenticatenales bacterium, assembly GCA_013812995.1. GTDB lineage: Bacteria > Chloroflexota > Anaerolineae > Ardenticatenales > Ardenticatenaceae > JACCSL01. The sequence goes on from JACCSL010000759.1 coordinate 3,693, forward strand.
TCCGGCTCCGACACGCGGTTTACTCTGGCGCGCGGCGGGGCAGATGGTGCTGGAGCGCCCGCTTCTGGGCATGGGACCGGACACCTTCCGTCTGATCTATGGTCGCTTCGTGGGGTTGGAGCAGTGGGACCCTAACATCCACTCTAATAACCTCTACATCGAATGGGCTGCAACGAGCGGGCTCCTGGGGCTCGCGGCCTTCCTCTGGTGGAGCCGGGTCCTGGCCCTTGCGCTCTGGCAAGGGATACGTGCCCAGAGCGAGCACTGGGTCTGGCGGGTCGCCTTGGGGGCGGCGCTTCTGAGTTGGTACCTGCATGGCCTGCTGGATTACTTTTTCGAGTTCACCCCGACCTACGTCGCCTTCTGGCTGATTGTAGGGTTGTTGATGCGGGCGGTGGAGCCAACGAGCACTGAGGCAGATGCGCATAGCCTTTGACATCACCCCGCTCGCGGTGCCCCAGAGTGGGGTGGGCACCTACACCGCCAACCTCCTGGCCCATCTCTATCGGCAGACAGAGGATCAGATTCTCCCTCTCATCCATCGTCCCCTGGCATTGGCCGCGTCTGAGATAGAATTTCCTGCGCCGTCCGTCCGATCCCCCTGGGGCAGGCTGAATAAAACGCTCTGGATGCAGATGCTCCTTCCCTGGCAGCTCTCCCGCCTGCGGCCCGATGTGGCGCACTTTACCAACAGTGTGGCTCCTCTCTACGCCCCTTGCCCGACCGTCATCACCATTCACGATATGACACTCTGGCTCTTCCCAGAGCACCATTACCGACGGCGGCTCCTGGCGATGCGCCCCTTCATCCCCATCGCGGCGCGGCGGGCCGGGGCCATCATTGCGGTCTCGCATAGCGCCAAGGCTGACATCGTGCGTATCCTTGGCGTTCCCGCCGAGAAGGTCCATGTGGTGTATGAGGCTCCGCCCCCCGCCTTCCGACTGCTCGCGCCCGGCCCACTTCTGGAGTCGGTTCGTCGCGAGTACCACTTGCCCGAGCGCTTTCTACTCTACGTGGGCACCCTGGAGCCGCGCAAGAATCTGGTTCGCCTGCTGGAAGCGTTTGCCTACCTGCGGCGCGCCGTGCGGCTACCCCACACGCTGCTCGTCGTGGGGCGGCGCGGCTGGAAGGAGGATGCAATCTTTGAGGCGGTGGAGCGGCTAGCACTCGGTGACGCGGTGCGCTTTCTGGACTATGTGCCCACCACGGCGCTGGTCGCGCTGTATAACCTGGCCGAGGCGCTGGCGTTCCCGTCGCTCTACGAGGGATTCGGGTTGCCTGTGGTGGAGGCGATGGCCTGCGGCACCCCGGTGGTCACCTCCGAGCGTGGCTCGCTGGGGGAAATCGCAGGGGGTGCCGCGCAGTTTGTAGAACCCACCAACGTGGAGTCCATCGCAGCAGGGCTGCACACCGTACTCAACGATGAGTTCCGCCGCGCCGAGCTGCGCGTGCTGGGCCTCGCCCATGTCGCCGCCCTCACCTGGGTCGCCACCGCGCGCCAAACGCGGCAGGTCTATGAGGGAGCGTTGGAGCGATAGAGCGTTGGAGCGTTGGAGCGGAACGGCGAGCGGGGGAGCGTTGGAGCGGAACGGCGAGCGAGGGAGCGGTGGAGCGGAACGACGAGCGAGGGAGCGGTGGAGCGGAACGACGAGCGGGGGAGCGGTGGAGCGGAACGACGAGCGAGGCGTTGGCTCGAACGCTCTATCGCTCCAACGCTCTGTCGCTCCAACGCTCTATCGCTCCAACGCTCCAACGCTCTACTGGCGGAGAGTTTTGAGGCTAACAACGAAGATACTGATGAGTTGTTGGGTCTCATCAAGCAATTGGTCAAGGCCATCAGCATGAGCCATTGCGTGCTCTGAGAGAAGTT
>JACCSL010000148.1 GCA_013812995.1 Ardenticatenales bacterium
ACCAATGGTCGAGCCCTCTCCATCCGCTAAGAACTCAGCTATCAATAAGGGACGTTACCGCCACCGCTCTGGCGGAAGGAGCCGCCGCGCCCAGTGGTGGGCATACCGGAGGGCATTGAGCCCGGCACCGTCAGAATTGGGGTGACCACGGCCAGTACCTGGTCCATGCTCTTGGGTGTCCCAAAGTCCGGCGCGGGCGAGACCCCGATCATGTCAGCGAGGACCGCTGCGTGCTGCGCTTCCACGTTGTGGATGCTCACGGCGGCGGTCAGCAGGTCGCCACTCATGAGGCGCGGGGCCTGGCCCAGATAGGCGGCGGCACCCAGCTCCTCCACTGTGTGGAAGTATTCCAGAACTTCCTGCTGGCTCTTGAAGGCAGGGAAGTTATACTTGGCCTGCGCCGCGACGGGCGTACCGCCCAGAGACTTGATCGTCGTGGTCAGAGCATCTACGTGGGCGGCCTCGTGGGCTCCGAAGTCCTGGAAGTACTCCAGCGCCTTGCCGGAGAGCAGCCCGCTGCCGATAACGGCGCGGTACGCAGCGGCTTCGAGGTGCTCCAGCGTCAGAGCGTAGTTCAGAATCTCAAGGTCCTGCGAGGCGCTCTGGGCAAAAGTAATGTTGCCCGCCAGCGGGCTCGCGGCCAGGGCGGTGGCAACGGCGGTGACGGCGCTGGCCTTGAGGAAGTCACGTCGGTTCAAACCGTGGCGTGTGTTGTTGTCCATGTCAGGGTATCTCCTTGTCTATTGTTCTCTTCGAGAAGTGGCGATTAGCTGCCCAGAATCGGGTTGACCTTGTCCAGAACCTGCTGCACCGTCAGGCTGGCCGTGGTGGCCGCTGGCACCGGCTTCTGGCCCAATAGCAGGTTGACGATGGCGGCGTGGCGCGCCTCGATCTGCACGATGCTGCCTGCTGCCGCAAGGATGTCCTTGTTCTTGATAGCCGCGGCGGCACCCTGGTAGGCACCCACGCCGATGTCCTCGGCAACCTTGGCGAAGTTCAGGATCGCGACGCGGTCGCTGAAGGCGGGGAAGTTGTACTTCTCCTTCGCAGCGGCGGGCGTCCCGTTCAGCTTCTGAATCGTCTGGGTGAGCGCGGTGACGTGCACGGCCTCGGTCTTGCCGAAGTTCTCAAAGTAAGTCTTTTCTTTCCCGGTGAGCATGTTCGCGGCCAGCATGTCTTTGTACATGCGTGCTTCGAGGTGCTCCAGCGTCAGGGCAAAGTTGAGGATGTCGAGGTCCGTCAACGCCTGGGCGAAGGCTCGCCCCAGCCCCGTGCTGTTGGCGACCGCCGTGCCTCCAACCAGGGCAACCCCTCCACGCATCCAGTTGCTGCGTGAGTGGGCAAAGTCAATCAACTCGGCGACTTTCTTTGTGAGATCCATGATTTCTTGACTCTCCTTTACAGGTTATCGGCTGAACTCTTGGCCCCCCTGTTTTCCTTCTCTTGGGTGGGCCTCTACCGCTATTGACGCAGGAGATTCAGGATCGGATGTATCGAGTTTTAAAAATTGGTTGGAAGTCGGGCAAAAGAAAGCGGTCAGCACCTGCGCCTGGCCGATGCTGACCGCTGAGACTTTCAAATGAAGGGAGGCTATCCGCTCTTCCCCAGAAGCACGATGGGGCCTGTGGGCGCGGGGCTGCCCCCGGCGGGCTCCACGCTCACGCCCACCGCTGCGAAGTCCTGCGCTCCCACAGGAATCGAGATCGTCTGAACCCCTGGTGCCCCTTCCTTCACGGTGAGCAGCCCGGCGGGAACCGGGTCGCCCTCGGCCGGAATGAGCCATAGCTGATAGCTCTGATCGTCGGGCAGCGCCGCCAGCCCCTCGAAGAGGATCAGTGCCTCCTGCCCGTTTCGGTAGAAGGTGCCATACGCGGCAGGCGCAGCCTCCGTGCCAGGGAGTATCACGGCCTGCCGTGCCCCCGCCAGCACCCGCAACTGCTCCTGGCGCACCCGTTGAAGCATATCTCGTTCCAGTTGTAGCTGGGCCACCTGCCCCTGGAGCTGCGAGGTGTAGAAGGAGAGCGCCATGAGTAGGATGGCCGCCGCTGCCGCGCCCATCTGCCAGACAGTTTTTGTCGTGAGGTGAAGGCGCGACATGGCACGACGCGCGCCTTGTTTCTGATCAGCGTGCACCCGCATCATCAAGCGCTCCTTGGCGTCACGGGGGAGGGGAACATCGGGTGCGCTGTGGGCAAATTGAGCCAGCGTTTCTTCGGTTTCCCGCAGGAGTGCTAATAGGGTGCGCTGTTTCTGAAAGTAAGCATCCATCTCCATCATCTCTTCCGGCTCCAGATCACCAAGAACATAGTCGGACACTTGTTCAACGACCTGCTCATAGGTCAATTCCTCACTCATTCCCCACCCTTCGGCTTACTGACTGACCGCGTGGAGGATATGCCTCAGTTTCTGCAATCCCATACGCATCCGTGTTTTGATTGTACCCAGAGGGGTGTTCGTGTGAAGGGCGATCTGATTCTGGCTCATCCCCTCGAAATAAGCCAGTTCCAGGCAGAGCCGCTGCTCATCGGGGATAGTGCCCAGTGCTTGCCGCACCTGCTGCCGCTCCCAGCGACGCTCTGCGATCCGCTCTACCTCGCCGTCCGGGGTGCTGATGGTCGTCCATAGCGCCTCCTCTGCTTCCTGCGTCGCCGCGTAAGCAGGTTGGGGGCGTGCCTGCTGACGACGAAGTTGGTCAAGGCTCTTGTTTCTCGCGATACGATAGAGCCACGCCGTCACCGTGCCATCGCCCCGGTATGCCTCTGCCTTCGTCCAGAGCTGCCAGAACGTATCTTGAAGCACCTCATCGGCAAGGGTCGGCTCCTGAACGATTCGGGCAATCAGATTATAGACCACCTGGGCGTGCCGATGATAAAGCGTTTCCAACGCTTTATCATCCCGCTCAATGATAAGCTGGAGCAACTCTTCGTCGGAGTAGTGGGTGTAGGACACAAAAGGCTCCTGAAAGATAAGGGGTATAGGAGTAAACATTAACTCTCTCTACTAGCAACTATGATGCCTAGAGCGATCCGAGGTTGTGGCAGGCTCTTTGCTGTAAGAATCGGCATCCCATCAGGAACAGAAGAGGCTCTCTATGCCATTACAATGTCCCAATTGTCACAGCCCAAACGTTCGCAACTGGTATCGCGCCTATCTGGTGCTGGCCCTCATCCTGGCAATAGGGGTAGCCGTCGTGATGGCCTGGATTGTCCTCATGCTTTTCATCTCCCCGGTACTTGCGGGGGATACCTCGGCCCAGACGGTTGGTTTAGCGGGGGCCAGCCTGATGCTCTGCCTTGTTGGACTCACACCTGCTGCCGTGCTCTTTCGCCTGAACCGGCGCTGGTATCGCTGTATGGCCTGCGGGCTGATGTTCCAGCTTCGGTAGGGTGGGGTGGCTGCTGCATTCCTTGATTCAGAATAGGTGTGATGTTGGTGCGCGAACCCTTCCCAACGTCCTTATCCATCACCTCATCCCTGACAGACCCCTAGCCTTCCATAGAAGAGTGGTGAGAAAAATACCACTATCTCTCTTCCGTGCTTGTCTGAAGTAGCGTCCAGAGCGCCTCCAGATGCGTGCGCTCGGTGGGGATGGCACCGATGGAAATGCGGACCATCCAGCACCCCTCCAGTATGGCGGGCGTCAGATAGGCCGCGCCGGAGCGATTGACGCGCTCGGCCCAGGCAAGGGTGTGACGGTCTAGCGCCTCGTCCTCCAGTCCCGCTGGTTCGTGGCGCACGCACAGCGTTTGAAGAGCCACTGGAGCCAGCACGCGCCAGCCTGGGGTTTCCTGAATCTGCGCGGTTAGCCACTGGGCGTTCGCGAGGTCGCGGCGCAGCCGGGCCTGGAGTCCCTCGACGCCCTGCTCGCGGAGAAGACACCACAGTTTCAGCGCGCGGAAGCGCCGCCCCAGGGGAATGCCCCAGTCGCGCAGATTCTTGACGCGGTCATCCACGGCGCTCTGGAGGTAGCTTGGGTTGGTACTCATCACGCGCACCAGATGCTCTGGGTCGCGCACGTAGTACAGCGAGCAATCGAAGGCCGCGCCGAGCCACTTGTGGGCGTTCAGCACGAGCGAGTCCGCGCCCTCCACGCCCTCCCACATCCAGCGGCACTCGGGCAGAATCATCGCCGAGCCCGCCATCGCTGCATCGACGTGGAGCCATAGGTTGTAGCGGTGTGCGACCTCGGCGATGGCAGCGACGGGGTCCAGCGCGGTGGTCGTCGTGGTTCCGGTCGTGGCGACGACGGCGCAGGGAGTCAGACCGCGCTCAATGTCCTGCTGGATGGCATTCTCCAGCATCATTGGGTTCATCGCATAGTGCTCGTCCGTGGGGATGGCGCGCACATTCGTCCTCCCAAAGCCAGCCAGCAGCGCCGCCTTGTCCACCGAGCTGTGGCTGTGCGTCGAGACATAGATGATCAGCGGACTGGCCTCGCCCTGCAAGCCGCCGCGTGCCAGGGAATAATTGGAGGTGCGCTCCCTGGCACAGAGTAGCGCCACGAGGGTGCTGCTCGAGGCGGTATCCTGAATCACCCCACTCCACGCCGCCGAGAGGGCGACCATCTGCCGCACCCAGTCCGTGACGACCTCTTCGAGTTCGCTCAGGGCGGGGCTGGATTGCCACGAGAGGCCCAGCACCCCCAACCCCGTGCTCAGATAGTCGCCCAGCACCGACGACAGCTCGCCATTCGAGGGGAAGTATCCATAGAAGTTCGGGTGCTGCCAGTGCGACAGGCCAGGAACGATAATCTTCTCCATGTCGCGCATGATGGCATCGAAGGACTCGGGCGTGTCCGGGGGGGCGGGGGGCAGTTGCTCCCGCACGGAGCCGGGCTCTACGGTTGACATAACAGAAAGCTCGCCGACGCTAGCGCGATAGTCCGCGATCCAATCAATGAGCTGATGGCCGATGCGCCGGAATTCCTCGGCATCCATTGGTTTCTCCTGGGGTGGTTTCATTAGAGTCAGCGGAGCTGACTGACTGACAAAACTAAGCCGCCGCATAAACGGTGGTCGAAACAGACGAAAAACGCGGAGGCTGAGGACGTTGGGACAAGGAGGAACAGCACGGCTCGGGGT
>JACCSL010000160.1 GCA_013812995.1 Ardenticatenales bacterium
CCCCATTAACCCGCCCGACGGCGGAATCAGAAAAGCGGACTCCTGTAGTAGCATTCCAGCGGGCAAGCTCTGACCCCCGCGCACTGACCCCCAGAGATGTAATGCAACTTCAAAGGACCATTGGCAATCGCGCGACCCAGCACCTCATTCAGCCCTCCTCTGCCTCCCCCAGATCGGTGCAACGACTGGTCGTGCCGATTGGCACTCTCGACGCTACCATCACTACATCCAAAAATGCTTTATTGGAGCATAAGCTAAAAACAGGCAGCAACCAGTCCGAGACAGAAGGGGATCTTGCGGCGCAGGGCAACCCACTGGCGGTTCTTGGCGATGACGAAACCCTATACCTGGATGGGCATGGCACAGCGCCTGAAGATCTAAATCATGTTCCGCAGGCAGCGGTGCGCTTTGGCGACTATCAGCCCGAGGAGCTTGCCAAAAGGCTTAAGGCCAAAGGCTTACCCGCTACCTATAGGGGTAAAATTTACCTCAATGGCTGTAACACCGGTACAGGGATGGCAGGGAAAAGCTACGCATACAGGTTTCAGAAGAAGCTATTGAAGCTCGGTTGGTCTGTGCCCGTTAAAGCCAATCGGGGTTACTCGCAGGTTCAGTCGGACACGGGTCATACGTGGGTCAATCCTGCTACCGTGGCAGGGGCCAAGGAGCGGGCCACCCTTGATAAGCTTGGTAGTGAGGCGCAGTCCCTACAGGACAAAGGACCTCAATACCTGAAACGCGCGCAGAAGCTCTTAGATACCATGCCACCAACTTCCGAGAGAACGGCCCTTATTGAGGAACTGGCAGTAAAGATGGATGATAACCACAAAAAACTGCTTCTAAAGAGCAATGAAGTGAGTGACCAGAAGTTGCGCACCTTCTTACCCGATAAGGGCCTCAAGCTGAATTTACCAGCCCCGGCCCCCAAAAAGGGGGGGTGTTTCCTCACAACAGCATGTGTGGCCTACAAGGGGCTGGCGGATAACTGCGAGGAACTGACCGTGCTTCGCGCCTTCCGGGACCAGTATATGCTGACCCTTCCTGATGGGCCCGCCCTGGTGGACGACTACTATCGTCTTGCCCCCACGATTGTGCATCACATCTGGGAGGATGAGGGATATGCTGAGGTCCTGGAAGGAATATACCAAACGGTGCGTAGATGTGTGCAACTCATTCAGTTGGGGCACAATGCTGCCGCAATGAATATATACACGAGAAAGGTCCTCGACCTCAGAGAAAAATACCTATAGCCGTTTGAGGCGGCAGAGCGCAAGCCCGCTGGCGGTCGCCAGCGGGAGCGTTTCAGCGAGCAGGAGGCCAGGGCCGAAGCCTGGGAGCTGGGGCTGGACTGCGTCGTGGTCTGTGACCTGAGCTAGGAGAGGTCCAGAGGGTAGGAGAGGGCGCGTGCGCCCTCTCTTTTTTTGTCATGAATCTGAGCAGGTAGCCGAGCGCAGAGAAGCGGGGCGCGCGGGGGATGCCCTGGCGGGCATGAAGGGGGTTGACTAGGATCGGACTTTGTTGGCGAAGTCAGGATGAGCACTCATACGGCAGGTGCCAGCGCCGCAAATCGTGATGGGCGCGCCTTGGCAGGGGAAGAAGCGCGCAAATAGGGTGTTTTTGCATAACCGGTACAGGCGCGGGTCCACCAAGGCGAACGCCTCGATCAGCAGCGCCTCACGTTCACTCTCGCTCACCACATGGGTTGCCAGGAAATCCACCCGGGGAATGAACCCACATCCGCCTCCTACGAGGCGACCATAGCCAAAGCGAAAGACGCCGCACTACCCTGTCCGAGGAGCGGCGTTTTTCGTGTGCGGCTATCATAGAGGCAAGGCGCGCGGGGGGCGTCCTGCCCGATGCCCCGCGTCCGCTCAATGTGCGCGACCTGGCGCAGGGACTGCCGGCCAGCGCTTGGCAGCGCCATACGAGTCGAGAAGGCAGCCAGGGTCCCCAAGTCGCCGACTTTGCCTTCCGGCGCGTCGTGGCCGTGCGTGATGGCTTGCCCGGCCCTGACGTGTGGCTGCTGCTGCGTCGCAGCCGCGCCGAGGGCGAGGTCAAATACTTCCTCTCGAACGCCCCTGCCGACGTGGCGCACGCCCAGCTGGTGCGCCTCAGCGGATTGAGATGGCCCATTGAACTCTGTTTCGAGGTAGGCAAGCAGGAACTGGGGATGGGCGATTACGAGGTGCGCTCCTGGCGCGGCTGGCATCATCACAGGACCCTCGTGCTTGTGGCGATGGCCTTTCTGGTGCGTCTGCAAACCCGCTTAAAAAAAAGCGCCTGCCTTACCCCTGCCCCAGGCACACTTTCTGGTGGCCCATTTGATCCCACATATCACCTTTGATGCGCCCTGGCTGCTTGCCCTGCTTCGCTATTGGCAGCAGGCGAATCACCGCGCTTATCGCTCCCATCGCAAACGCCGTCTCGCCCTTCTCCATCAGCGTGAGCAGCTTGCGTTGTAGTAATAGGAGGTAACCCGTTATACCATCTACGCTCTTATACTCAATGGGGCGGCTCTGTATGGGGTCCTGATAACGACCGGGACTATAGACCGTAGACAGCACGAACAAGGCGTCATGAGGAGTTGTGGCAAGATGACCAGTCAACCGACATTCCGCATAGAACAAGCGTTCTTCGGGAATTAAAGGGTAAACCGAGTACAAGTTGACCATAACAACCGCCGGGAGGACCAGCAAAGCCCTCGAATATCTCTTGGAGCGTGCGCTTCAGA
>JACCSL010000167.1 GCA_013812995.1 Ardenticatenales bacterium
CCCACCGCCTGCCGCGCCCGCCTTACTCGCCCGCGTGGCCTTCTTGGGGGCAATCATCCGCTCAATGGCGGAGGTATCTACATCCAGCAGGTTGTGGATCATGACGATCCCGGGCACCTGCTGGGCAACCTCCTCCATGATGGCCTTGGCCCCCTCGCTGGGAACCGGGCCGCGCAGGAAGATATGGCCGCGCATGGCACGTACCACCGGCATCACTGGAAGAATGTAGGTTCCCAGTGCCAGCTCGATGGTCTGTCCTACCGCAATTTCCAGCTCCGTATCGCTGAGCAGGTTGTTGCGCACGGCGCGCCCGCCGCCAGCCCCCTTGGCGAGTTGTGCTGCCACGCTGCGCATGACATCGGTTCGGACATAGCCGCTCAGGACAATGTCACTGCCTTGAATATCAATGTCTATCTTCGTCTCCCCCGTGCGAATGGGGTCATACGTCATGATTGCGCGCTCGACTGCCTCGCGCAACAGTTCGGGTATCGGCATAGCCGCTTTGCCTCCTGAGATTCAATAGATGAGGACATCCCGCCCTCATGGCTTATCTTTTACGCTTGATGGCCTCTCGATACTGAACCACTGCCTCCTGCATCCGCCCCATTCGACGGTAGAGATCTCCCAGGAGTTGATAGGCATCGGCAGGCGCATCGCCCGCCGCAATGTGCTCGGTCAGGGCAACGCTCAAGGACTGATCCTCAACGCTTCGATCATGGAATAGGTCATGGTAGAGGGTCAGTGCCTCCGTGCGTTCGCCCTGCGCCCAGAGTCGCTCGGCCCGCTGGAGCGGGCTGGATGCTCGCGCAGCCTCCAGGTGAGGAGGCAGTACGGCATCTCGCACCCCCTTGGGTTCAGTGGTTGGCGTCGCATCAAGAGACACATCACTCCAGAAATCGTCTGCCGCATCCATCAAGTCGGCCAATTCTTCCTCGGGCGGTAGCTCTACTGGCACTACCCCAAGTGGGTCTGCTATCTCTTCGGGCTCCAGCGCTTCTGCCTCTGCGGGCGCGGGAACCTCTTCTAGTTGATCGGAAACCGTTTGCGCTTTGTGGCGGGCCGCCAACTCGGCGGCACCCAACTCGGGTTCAGGGATGGGTTCTGCGCTAAAGTCCAGGCTGACATCGCTCCAATAGTCATTAGCGCTGTCCATCAAGCCCGCCATTTCCTCCTCCGGCAGCAACTCCAGCATGGCTGTCCCGAGCGGTTCCGCTGCTTCAACGGAGGGTTGGGGCGCTTCCACCGGAGGCTCTATCACCTCGGGAAGTGCCGGCTCCGGCTCGGTGACGGGTGGTGCCGTGAGGTCCAGGCTGACATCGCTCCAGAAGTCGTTCGCTGAGTCCATCAGGCCCGCCAGTTCCTCCTCGGCCGGTAGCTCAAGGAGCCCCATCTCAAGGGGCTCCTCCACCAGGACGGGGGCTGAAACCTCCGTTTCCACGGGCGGGGCTGGCTCCTCAACGGAGGCAGCTTCCGGCTCCTCCACAACAAGGGGTTCCTCCATCGCGATAGGCTCTGATTGTGGCGGAGTGGGGGCCGGGGTTCCACCACCCAGGTCTATAGATACATCACTCCAGAACTCATCCGCCATCTCTGCCAGCCAGTCCGGTGTCTCGCCCGAGGCAAGCTCCGCCTCGCTGGGTTGAGCGCTTTCTACGGATGGAAGTACCTCTGTTTCGGGCTCTGTCGCTGGCAGAGTTGTTGTAGGCTCCTCTTCGATGGAAATTGCCGGGCGGGGAGCGGTTGCCAGATCGACAACGACATCGTTCCAGAACTCATCTGCCCCCTCGATCCAATCGTCCAGCGTCTCCACCGGCGGAAGCTCTAGCTCGCCCGTTTGAGAGCTCATCTTGGCCACTTCCGGCGAAGGCGGCACCTCGATTTCCAGCGGCACTTCCTGGATGAGGGTCTCTGGCGCAAGCGGCTCAACGGGTGGAACCTCGTCGGTGACATCACTCCAGAACTCGGCAGCTTCTTCCAGGCTGAGCGGCTCGGGGGCCGCCTCTTCCTCACTGGGAGGCTTGCGCAGGAAGGAGGTCAGCGCGCCCCGAGCCTTGCCGGTGATCTGCTTTCCTGCTTCCTGGGCGCGCTGTAGCGCATCTTCGGCACTCTCGACCAGGCGAGCGGGTAGACCGGGGGTTTTCTGCGCATCAATCACGGTGGGACTATCGGCAAGGGCAATTTCCGTTGCGGCGCGTAGCTGGACCATCCAGGGGCTTTGCTCCGGGGGCTTTGCTCCGGGGGACAGGGCGTGAACCAGAGAGCCCAGCGCGTCTGTGGCCTTGTGCTTGATGGTGTCCGCCACCTCCTGCACCCGGTGCGCGACCCCGCGCACGCCCTCGGCCAACTGTCCAACGAGGCCGCTCTCCGGCTCGGCAGCGGTCGCAGCCACTATTGTCTCGCTCTCGGCCCGCAGACGCGCCACCCAGGGAGTGCTCTGGGGCTCCACCGCCTCGCTGCTGGCCTGACGTAGCGCTTTGACCCAGGCGGGCTGGACATCTAACTCATTCTTCGTCGCCAGATAGAGGGTACGCTGCCAGGCAGATCCCTCCAGAGCCTGGCTTGTGGTCTGGCGCAGCTCTGCCCGCCAGGTCACCGACTCGCGGAGGGCTCGTTCGGTGGCGGCCCGCAGGGCAGGCGGCCAGGCCTCTTCTCCCTGGAGCGAGCGGGCTGTCACGGCGCGCAGGGTGCTACGCCACTGCGGCGAGGCCACCAGTGCGTGCTGGGTAGAGAGGCGAAGGAACTCCCGCCAGCCAACTTCCTCCCCGAGCGCGAGGCGCGTTCGGGCACGGAGCATAGCGCGCCAGTCGGAGGGTGTCATGGCATTCTGGGTCGCGGCACGCAGTTGCACGCGCCAGTCGGCCTGATCCATCTCGTCCAGCATGGCCATGCGCATGACCCAACGCCAATCAAAAATCTCGATGGGTACGCCACGCGCGCCCGTCGGTTCGGTGGATAGGGCACGCTCGCGCTGGGATCGCTCCGCTGACTTCGAGGGCTGCACGGCCTCGCCCCGTTGCTTCAGGGCCAGGTAGGTCGCGCGGCGGAGTTCGATTTCCCACTGGGGCTTGTGCTGGTCAATGACCTCGCGGGTGGCCTTCGCCAGAATGGTGCGCCAGTGTGTCTCGTAGGCAATGATAGCATCCCAGTCGACATACTCGTTTTCCAGCTCGGGCGTGGTAAAGAGGGAAAGATCGGCCAGCCACTCGGGCAGCGGCTCTTCCCGCATCCCGGTAATGTAGTTCGTGTCCTGGCGAACCTCGTCGATGGAGGGAATAATGATGGGGTTGGGCCGGAGGTAGCTGCTGGGGCCAAATAACTCCTGGGCCACCTCGTTCTCAGGGTCCAGCTCCTGGGCTATGCGCAGGTAGCGGTCCGCCGATGCCAGATCTCCCTGCTGCGCGTACAACTCCCCAATCAGGAGATTGCACTTGAGGCAGTAGGGGAGCTCCATCAACACTTCATTGCACACGTTGATGGCTTCCTGCCGGTCCCCTGCCCGCCAGTAGGCTTCGGCCAGCCCGGCGAGCAGGTCCACGCGGTCCGCCTCATCGGCAACCTCGCTCCGTAACTCTTCCGTTGCGCGATGATACCAGCCATCTCGGATGTAGAGGCGGGCCAGGGCAGCCC
>JACCSL010000173.1 GCA_013812995.1 Ardenticatenales bacterium
GACCAGCAGCGCTCCGCACGGCAGCAGGCGGTGCTCATGGCGCTACGCGACCGTGCCCTACAACCAGCCACGCTCGCCAGGGCACCGCTCTACCTGAGTACCCTCGCCGAGGTGGTCGAAAGTGACCTGTCACTAGGCGATCTCTTTGCCCTGGCCCGCTTTGGGCGCTCGCTCTCCAAAGAGCAGATTTCGATGCACACCATCAACGGCGACCTCACCTGGCCCGTCCTCACGTGGAATGGACAGGATGCACTGCTCTACGACCCCCAGACGCTCCAGCAGGCTATCGTAGCCTGGGGCCGCGGGGAATAGGCGCGTCCTCGTGCTGCCTCCTGTTAGGCACCCCTCCGCACAGATAGCGTGGGCATTCATGCCCGCGCGGGTGTGGCGGATCTGAAGCCGTCCGACCATCGGGTGCGAGGCAGAGCTTGCGCAGATGCAGCAAGCCTGGCAGATCGTGCTACGCGAGCGACGGATGCAGCGAAGGTGTAGCTATCCTGATAGAGCGCGGGCGTCGTAGGTGTCTGGCCGACATCGAGCCGCTGCCGCTGGAGCACGCGCATGGGGCTTGATGTGCTGCTGTTGTAATTGACATACTCGAACGCCTGGGTGGGAGCCTCCAGCCAGTTGTTGTGACCGGGCTTCCCCATGGCGCGCAGCCGCCCAAAGCCATCGTAGTCGTAGCTGGTGCGCTGGAGTTCGGTGCCAGCGGGGGTGAGGGTACGCTGCTGCCAGACCTTGTCCTTGACCGCAGCAAACTCACTGTAGCGCACGGCCAGGTCTGTGCTGCGCCAGTTGGTCAGCACCCACTCGCTCTCCGTCTCCTGGTGATAGCGACTCTCCACCTTGTTCACGACGGTGGCACCCTCCAGAAGCGTCTGGGTGACCGTGCTGTAGCCGCCAAACTCGAATTTGACGAGACAGTCACGCTCGTCCTCCCCCTCGGTCCAGGCGCGTGGGCCGTTGCTGGCATACTCGGTGCGGGTTGAGCCCCCCAGGCCATCGGCAATGACAATCGCACTCACGCGCAGACGCGCCGTGTAGCTCTGACCCGCACAGCTCTTGCCTGCCGGGGCCACATACGGGATGTTCTTTTCCCAGGCATGGACCTCCGCTGCTGCCACCGCCTCACTACCCTCATCTACTTGGATATAATCCTCCTTCTCTGCAACGGCTGTTAAAGTATCTCGCAGAACATCAAGGGTATCCGCTTCGCATAAGTCATCTATCCAATCGAGGGCATCATCATTGTCGAAACCGCCGGGTCCCCATGCTCCCATCTTGCAGCCTTCCACTTTATGGCCCGTAGCCGCTTATTCCATTTGACTGATAAATCGGGGTTGACATCTGGAATATACTTTTTTGGGGGGTCATGTAAAAACACCCAACTTGGCCTGGGAGCAGGGTCGGTCACGCGCGAGGGTGTCACTGCCCCGGTGGGAGTGAGGATGCCCGGAAGCAAAAAAAGGGGTGGAGGCACCTGCGCCCCCACCCCTCCCTGTCTAGTCAGCAGCCACCCGCTCCTGCGCGGTCTGCTGTTTCTCCCAGCGCTGCCGGGCCTGCAACTTGTAGTGCTCCGTCAGTCGCCGATCCGGGGCTGTCCCGGACGCCTGCTGGAACTCGCGAGAGGCGCGCTGCACGAAGGCACTCACAAATACCTCCTTCGTCCGCGCGTCATCAAGGCCCTGCTCGCCCTCCGCCACGCCCCGGTACCACGCGGCGACCTCTTCCAGCCCCTGCTCCGCCAGGAACGCTGCGAGTCTCCGGCGCGCGTAGCGCATCTGCTGGCCGGCCAGCTCCTAGCTGATGCCCAGCTCACGCGCAATGCCATTGCGGCTATAGCCCTGCAAGGTCAGCTGGAAGATCAGGGCGTCGTTGCGAGCGGTGTAGTGGCGGCGGCGCGCCAGGTTCATCCGGTTGGCGACGAGGTCGATGATGATGTCGTAGAACGCTGCGATGCAGGCCGCGCGCTCGCAGCGCTGGCTGGCCCCGAGCAGCTCTTCCTCGGGCGAGTCGCTCTCGACC
>JACCSL010000208.1 GCA_013812995.1 Ardenticatenales bacterium
GCTGAAGACATTTCCGCCTCATAGCATCCTGGGGGATTAGCTCCAGCGCATGACTCAGTGAGTGTGCCACTCCCAGAGAAAGGGATGAAAAAACCTTGGACCACAACTCCCCCCACAGCAATGGCCGTCCGATGAGCTACGCCGCTGCCCAGCGGGAGGCCAAGCGGCTTCTCGCAGCGGCCAAGGAGCTGTTGCTGGCGCTCGCCCAGCACCCGCAGGGTCTCTTCCGGGCTGTCCTCCGGGAGGTCCAGCGCTGCCCCGAATAAATCAGGCAAAGGGGGCTGTTTGCCCAGATACAGCTCCAACTCTGCCTGGTGTATGGTCTGAAGGAGCCGTGCTGCCGTGTAGAAGCACTGAAAGTAGGCACGTACCATAGCCGGAAGTTGATCAGCTACCCGCTCGGCCTCCTGGCTAAAGCGGGGGTGACGTACCAGAAGCGGAATCAGGGCCAGCCGCAGCCGTGGATCGGGGTGCGTGACCAGGGCGCTCATCAGGGTAGCGGGCGTAAGCCTCTCCTCGTCGCTCTCGCGACTGCCCTCCTCTCCTGCCAGAAAAGGCACATCATAGCTAGCCAGCGCGTGCACGAGCACCTCCCCGGAGATGGATGAATCTGTATGCGCGGCAGAAGGTTGTGGGGATGAGGCACTCATGGTCTGCTCCTTTGTGCTACTCCTGCTGTCCTCAGGGCAACCCAGGGGCTGGAGCCCATTCGTCGTCTCCCAGTCAGGGCTCATCGGAGTGTTGGGTCGGTTCCAGTATAGCAGAAAAGAAGACCTGCTGGACGTGCCTGATGTTGAAGGTTAGAGCCTGCCCCGCTACGACGAGTAGCCAGGCTCATTTCCCCATTCTGTGCCTATCGATGAAGGAGCGCTAGGATGAAAGACGGATATGTGTGCCGTACGTGCGGTCAGTACCATCCGGGGTTGCCCCTCAGCTATGGGGTCTCGGCTCCGGCTCTCTGGTTTACCATTCCGGAGCAAGAACGAGCGCGCCGCACGCTCCTCGCGTCGGATACGTGTATCATTGACGAGCAGCATTTCTTTCTCATGGGCAATATTGATATTCCGATCATTGGGTTAGACCAATGCTTTCAGTGGACGGTCTGGGTTTCGCTGAGCGAGGCGAATTTTGACCGGAGTTGCGACCTCTGGGAGCAACCCGGACGTGAGGCGGAACCACCTTACTTCGGGTGGCTCGGTATAGAGTTAGCCTTGTATCCCTCAACGTTGGGTCTCAAGACTCACGTTCATACCCGCCCGGTTGGGGTTCGGTCCTTCATCGAAGTCGAGTCGACGGACCATCCCCTCGCGCTTGAGCAGCGCAATGGCATCACCTGGGAACGAGTGGAGGCCATTGCCGAAGTCATCTTGCATGGCTGAGGCCGTCTTCCACAGAAGCCAATGGCTTCGCTACCTGCTTGCCCCCGCCGCAGCGAAAGGCGCTATATATAATGAAGCGAGCCGCCAGAATACAGGCTGCACGCAGGCGCTTTACAGCCCGACTTTCCCCGCCGCATTGTCGCGGAACAGATTGCCCTCGCGGATGTAGCGTCGTACCATCGCCTCGGACTTGTGACCGGTCTGGCGCATGATGTCGCGCTCGCTGGCCCCCGCCGCTGCCGCCGAGGTGGCGAGGCCCGCGCGTAAGGAGTGGCCGCCGAATTTTTCCGCATTGAGCCCGGCCCGCTCTGCCGCGCGCTTAACGATGAGTGCCACAGCATAGGCCGAGAGCTGCTTGGCTTGCACTTGGCTGTGGCGGTTGACGCCTCGGAAAATTGCGCCCTCCGTAATGCCCGCTGCCTCCAGCCATGCCCTGAGAGAGCGCACCGGGCAGGTATCGGCCATTGTGCCGTAAGGGATGCCGACCCTGTGCCCCTCGCCCTCCTGATCCGTCTTGCTGCGCCGGATGGTGATCACGATCCCATTAACCACAAAGTCCAGATCTGCCACCTGCAACCCGACGAGCTCCGAGCGACGAAAGGCCCCTGCAAAACCCACGAGGAGCAGCGCGCGGTCCCGCGTTCCGATCAGGGTATTTTCCAGCGTATCCACCATTGCCCGCAAGACCTCGACCGTAGCCGCGGCTTTCTGCTCCTGGGCGACGGAGAGGGCGCGGCGGATGCCCTTCATCACCTGCCTAACTTTTGTATCAGTCGTCGGCGACTCGTGCCCGGCGGTCTCGTGGGTGCGACGGATGGCGGTCAGGCGACGGTTGATCGTCGCCACCTTGTATTGTTGCTCGGCCATATCCGCGACATAAGCCGCGACCACCGCTGGAGCAGCAGGTAGCGGCGCAAAGTCGTGGGCCTCGCACCAGGCGGCGAAGTGGCGAAAGTCGCTGTCATAGGCGCGGCGCGTGTTGTCAGCCTGCGCCTGGTCAGCGTAGTGGTTCGCCTGTTCGGCGAGCGCCTCCCAGCGGGCGAGCGTGGCGGAAGGTAGCGGAGTAAGTTCATCAGTCATGGGTGACACTCCTATAGTACACGGGTATACTCAGCGTTCGTGCAGAGCTTCTGTGCCAACCTTGCTGTCGGCCACAGCGATATACAAGGAGATGGGGATGAGCTGGCTTTCTACTCTTGCAATAATAGCGGCTGCTATTGACGGGCTCGCGCTGGCGGCTCGGGCACTGGAGCGTGGGGCGCTGGAACATGGTGACATTATGAGCAGACCCCCCACCAGGACAACCCGCCTCATCACCTTTCTCCTGGGGATCGTCTTCGGGTTGTGGTTCCTGTTCGATCTCTTCGATGGTAGCACCTTCGTATGGCTATGGCCGCCTATCCTCTCAGCCATCTTCCTGCTCTACAGCTTCGGAGCCGACAAGCTTGTGCGCAACCTAGAACGTCCCCCAGATGACAAGGAAGAGTAAGACCCATAGGGCTGGTAGGAGTAACAAGTCTAGGTTGCGGTAGGTATATATTATCGCAACTTAGACCTAGCGCGCAAATCATCGTTGGCCCGGCCTCCAAGGCGAGATCGGGATTGCGCCCGAGGTCGGCGGCATCCGAATGCAGTAGCAGAGGAGCTCCCTGTGGCGCATCCGCCGCACCTCCTCACGGGGGAGCGCGGCCATTACAAGCTAGCAGCGGGTCGCCCTGTTGCGCCCTTCATCCATGCACTGGAGCACTTTGCCCACGGCATTGGGCTGCTGAGCGAGCAGGTGTGGGA
>JACCSL010000213.1 GCA_013812995.1 Ardenticatenales bacterium
GCACCTCAGTGGCCCCCAGGGCTTCCAATGCCTGACGCTCAGGGAGCGTATCGCGGCTGGCAGCGGAGCGGCTGGTCAGGATCAACCTTGCCTGAACCGTGCGTGCTAGGTAGCGGGCCAACTCGTAGCCAATTCCCCCCAGACCACCCGTGATGAGGTAGACACCGCCGGTACGCAGGGGCAAAGGCGTGTTGCCCACTTCGGGTATTGGGGCCGCTTCGTAGTGGGGCACCCAGCGGTGTGCACCCCGATAGGCCACAAGGGGTTCCTGAACCTCGCTTGACATTTCGGCTAGCAGGTGGGTCAGCAGGTGTCCCTCCTGCCAAGAGCCCGATGCGGGTAGCCGCAGGTCAATGCTCTGACAAGTCAACGGGTCGTATTCCAGAGGAATGACTTTGCAGGGGCCAAGTAAGAGCGCCTTGAGCGGGTAAAGCACGGGCTCGCCTGAGACGGCCTGCATGTTGTCGGAGAGAATCCGCAACGTGGCCTCGCCCCAGGTCGCCTGCCGCCCTAGCGCCTGAGCCAGGTAGAGCAGGCTGTAGAAACTTGCCACCACCCGCGCCTCGTTGTCATTAGAGAGCGGCGCATCGCCCGTCACGTTCCATGCATGAACAAGGGTGCCTGCCGCGTGCCCCTCGGCTACCAGGGTTTCTAGCAAGAGGTCATATTCGCTCGCCACCTGCGGTTTGAGGGTGAAGTGTTGTGCGCTTGGGCGGGTGAAGCCCTCGCCTGCGGTGACGGTAAAGACACTCTCGCCCGAAGCGCGCAGTCGTTCGGCCAGTTTGCTTGCGAGCCCTACCTCGTCCAGGAAGAGGAGCCAGGGTTTTGGCTGCTCGCTCCGGGTCGCGCGCACGGGTGGAAGGGTCCGCTGCCAGGAGGGTAGATAGAACCAGTCCGCGACGTCGGCTTTTTTGCCAGGAATGGCACTTTCTTCCTCGATAGTGGTGTGGCTCGCCAGGGTGCTGGGCTCGATCCAGTAGCGCTGGCGCTCGAAGGGGTAGGTGGGGAGCGAGACGCGATGTCGCCACTCGTTGTCATGGAACTTCTGCCAGTCGATCTCGACGCCCGCCACCCAGAGCCGACCCAGGGTGGTCAGGAGATGCTCCAGATTGGAGGTTTGCTCCTGGGGATGGTGCAAAGAAGTGAAGAGCAGATGCGAGTCGTTCCGCGTCGGGTGCCGCCGGGTCAGTGTGGCGAGCGTGTTCCCAGGACCCACCTCCAAGAAGATCATGTTGGGGTCCCGCAGCAGTTCGCCGACGCCATCAGCGAAGCGCACGGCCTGGCGCAGGTGGGTGGCCCAGTAGCTTGGGTCGATCGCCTGCTCCTCGCTGATCCAGCTCCCTGTCACATTCGAGATAAAGGGAATGCTGGGCGCGTGGCGCTCGATGCGACGCACCTGCTCCGTGAAGGGTGTCAGCATGGGTTCCATCATGGCGGAGTGGAAGGCGTGGGAGGTGTGGAGCCGACGCCCCGCAAGGCCGCGCCCCTCAAGCTGCGCTTCCAGTGTCTGGATCGCACTCTCTGGCCCGGAGACGACACAGCGCGCCTCCTCGTTCACCGCTGCGATGGACAATTCCTGGCCGAGCAGGGGCTTTAGCTCGCTCTCAGAGAGCGGAACGGTCAGCATGACGCCCGTGGGAAGAGATTGCATGAGTTTGCCACGCGCGGCGACCAGGCTCAGGGCATCCTCCAGGGAGAAAACCCCTGCGAGGCAGGCCGCGACGTACTCCCCAATGCTGTGCCCAATCATGGCGCGAGGCTTGATTCCCCAGTCCATCCAGAGTCGGGCCAGCCCATATTCGGTCACGAACAGGGCGGACTGCGTGATCTGTGTCTGATTGAGCTGCTCAGCCACCGTAGTGGCCTCATCATCGCCTGCCAGGAGAAGATCGCGCAGGTCAACCCCCAGGTGAGGCTTGAGCAGATCGCAGCACTCATCCACGATGGACTGGAAGGCGGGTTCGGCCCCGTACCACTCGCGGATCATCTGCGGATACTGTGCGCCCTGACCGGAGAACATAAAGACGACTGGGCGCTCCTCCCCATTGTAGGCCCCTGTGACACCACGCTGTGGGTCGTCGCCATTGAGCGCCGCCAATGCCTCCCCCGTGTCCCGACAGACGATAGCCCGCCGGTGGTTGAATGCCTTGCGACCGACCTGGAGGGTGTAGGCCACATCTGCCAGATCGAGTTCCGTGTGCTGCTGAAGGTGCTCTTTCAGGTTGCTCGCTGCGCGTACGAGTGCTGTTTCAGTTCGAGCCGAGAGAACGAGCAGTTGCGCGGGGCGGGCCTCCGACGAGGGCTCCATCGGGGGGGCTTCTTCCAGAATGGCATGAGCGTTGGTTCCCCCGATGCCGAAGGAGCTGACCCCGGCTCGACGCGGGCTCTCTTCCCCACGCTCCCACTCGCTCAGCGAAGTGGCGACAGAGAAGGGGCTGTTGGCAAAGTCGATCTGGGGATTGCCTCGCTCGAAGTGGAGGCTCGGCGGAATGACCTTGTGCTGGAGCATCAGAGATGCCTTGATAAGGCTCGTCACGCCAGCGGCGGCATCCAGGTGTCCCAGGTTGCTCTTCACGGAGCCGATACCACAGAACTGCTTCTTGTCCGTCTGAGCGCGGTATGCTTTGGTGAGAGCCTCCACCTCGATGGGATCGCCGAGGGGCGTGGCGGTGCCGTGCGCCTCCACAAAGCTGATCGTCTCTGGCTCGATGTTGGCGTTCGCCAGGGCCTCCGCAATGACGCGCGCCTGGCCGCCCACGCTGGGAGCGGCATAGCTGACCTTGAGCGAGCCATCATTGTTGATGGCCGAGCCCTTGATTACCGCGTAGATGTTGTCTCCATCCTCCATTGCCTCCGCCAGTCGCTTGAGCACGACGGCCCCGACCCCCATATTGAAGACCGGTCCGCCGCCCTTGGCGTCGAAGGTTCGACAGTGCCCATCCGGGGAGTGCATGCCGCCTTCCATGTGCCAGTAGCCATAGCGGTTCATGACATGAATCGCCACACCACCGACCAGCGCCATATCACACTCCCAGTTGAGCAAACTCTGGCAGGCGACATGGGTTGCCACCAACGAGGTCGAGCAGGCGCTCTGGATGGTGTGACTGGGCCCATGGAGGTTCAATTTGTAGGAAACGCGCGTCGTGAGGTACGAGTTGTCATTCCCGACCTGGATGGTAAGCTGGTTGGCGGGCGTCATCAGGTGCGGGTTGCTCGCGATGTTGAGAACGATGTAGGTGTCCATCGCAGAGCCACCGAAGACGCCAACGGAGCCTTCAATGCGGGACGAATCGTAGCCCGCATCCTCCATCGCCTCCCACGCACACTCCAAGAAGTGGCGCTGCTGGGGATCCATGAAGGTAGCCTCGCGCGGGTTGTAGCCAAAGAACGCCGCATCGAACTCCTCGATGGTTTCGACCTGGCCGCCCGCGCGGATATAGTGCGGGTCCTGGATGGCTTCCTCGGGGATACCCAGGGCGCGAAGCTCCTCCTCAGAGTAGAAGGTTGTGAACTCCTCACCTGCACACAGCTTGCGCCAGAACTCCGCGAGTGTAGGGGCCTTGGGATAGCGACCCGCCATACCAATAATGGCGATGTCGGTATCGCTGATGGGATGGTCAGACATGATTACTCACCCTTTCTGGCACGGCGATTTTGCAGGCTCTCACGCCGCTTTGCCCCTCGGCTGCGGCTATCTTCAAAGGTGGCAGGTCCCTCATTGGCAACCTGGCTCACGATTTGCGCCAGGGCGCTCACGGTCGGGCCCTCGAACAGGTTCACAGCGGGAATATCGACGTTGAGCTGCTGGCTCAGCTTCGAGACCACCTCGATCCCAACCAGGGAGTCACCCCCCAGTTCAAAGAAGTTGTCGTGAATCCCGACCTGCTCGACACCCAGCATTTCTTGCCAGGTCTCAGCGATAGTGCGCTCAATGTCGCTCCGGGGCGCGAGGTAGGAGACGCTCAGGTTGGGGCGCGGATGCTTGGGACGCTCGGCGCTCTGACCACTGCGACCTCTCGCCTCCTGGATTCGGTCGCCCACCACCATATCGGTGTAGGCAATGGAGGCCTGTAGGTCACGAACGGAGACCACCACCTGCGGCATCACCCGCCACGCCAGCACGCGCTGGAGGGCATCGACCCCCTCGGCGGGCCGAATCTCCTGATAGGTCGTCGTGCTCTCCGGCTCCGGCGCGGGCGTGTTCAGGACGGCGCGATCTCCAGCGGCGAGGGCGCGAATCTCCGCACCAGGGTCGTTGACCCGCTTCTGGGTAAAACGCTCGATCTCGACCAGCGCACGACCCTCCTCGTCCATCAACACGATGTCGAAGGTAATCGTGTCACGGTCGGAGTTCTCATCCGTGCGGATGCGTGCGTAGCTGTAGATCTTGGACTGGAGTTGCCCCTTGATCTTCAGGCTGTTGTAGGTAAGCGGGAGGTAGGGGTCCTCACTGGCGAGGAAGTTCTTCGCGATACCCGCCGCCCGGTCAAGGATGGCCGGGTGGAAGACCATGTGCTCGAAGTCCGATGCGAATGCCTCGGGCAGGTTCAAGTAGAGTAGAACCTCGTTGTGGCCCATGTGAACGCGCTGCACGCTATGCCAGCGCGGCCCCAGGTCCTCCTCGCGCTGCTCGGCGGGCAGGAGCAACTCCTTGACGTTGCAGCGCTCGCGAATCGCGGCCAGGTCATACTGGCGGAGCGGCTCGGCGTCCTCCAGGCGCACCTTACCCACGGTGTAGCTCTGCTCCCTGCCCCCTTCCTGGCTGCGGATGGCGAAGCTGAACTCATCACCCTTGGGCTCCATCACGAGGCGGACCTCCCGTGTGTGCCCGTCCGGTACACGCAGGGGGGAGATAAAGAAGACCTCACGGAACTCGACCGACTTCTCGCTCGGTAGGGCTCCCAGCGCGGCGCGCACCATCTCGAAGTAGGCGACCCCTGGAATGACCGGGTGCCCCAGGATACGGTGCTCGTCGAGAACCCAATGCTTGTCAACGTTGTAGTCCGTGGCGAAGACCTTGCGCTCGTCCGTGTCGACGAGGCAGCGCTCCAGGAGTGGGTGCGGGTACGTGCGAACAATCTTCTGAACAGCGGGCGTGGCAGCAGCCAGCGACTCTGCTGGCGCGGCCGCCATACCGACCTCATCCCACGCGCCCCAGTTCAGGGCCACCGTGAAGATACCGGTTTTGCTGTGGTGGTAG
>JACCSL010000218.1 GCA_013812995.1 Ardenticatenales bacterium
GTTACGAACCGTCTAGTCAACCGTTTAGTCTCGCTTGGGCCGAGTGGTCCGCTCAACCTGCTGCAAGCCCCCGAGTTCGACTCGGGGGTAGTTGACAACCTCTCTTTCGTTGCGACATCTCCTGGAACGGCCTTTGTTGCTCTCATAGTAGCAGCGCTGGGCTTCCTCTGCCAGCCGTTCCGACCCCGATCGAAGAGCCATGAGCTATGGTAGCCTAACGGTCAACGTATTGTACTAGCGAACTTCTATGTTGCTGGGTGGCGCTATTATCTAGCAGCATCGAGCTTGAAGAATAGTAGACACAGCAACACCCCGCCATAAGACCGCTCAGAATGACGAGCGTAAAAGCACGAACCGTTTTCTTGATCATTGGAGGATCTCCCTGATAAGCGAGGGCAGTGGCTGGGCGCAGTGCAAGAAGAAGGCCACAACGCTACCTGGGGCAAATTGGGCGTCTTGCTAACGCGCTTTTAGCGCTCTCGGGGCCGTCTCGTGCTCTCTTCATAAAATGGTCATATTCCGCAAGAGGTGGCATCTTAACAGGGGAATATGCCAGGATCGTAGAAAAAAGACTCTTTGAGGTGAAATCAAGCCCAAGGTAGTTTGTGGCTACGGTGCGTGGCCCATAACCTAGCTTGTCTGAAACGCCCATTATTCGGGGAAAACACAATGGATCAAAATAAGAACGAACCTACACCCACACCGGAAGCTGGCAGTTCTAGCGAACTTAGGGAATCCGTATCGGTAGCGGAGCCGACCAGCTCCGACGGGCATGGACATGGAAATGGTGAGCCGCAGGGCAAGTATCTCTTTTACCTCACATTAGGCGCGCTGGGTGTGGTCTATGGCGATATTGGAACAAGCCCACTCTATGCCTTCCGCGAATCCTTCCACGCCGAATATGGACTGGCGGTCACGCCCGCTAATGTCCTGGGTATTCTCTCACTGATTTTATGGTCGCTGATTATCGTGATTTCTATCAAGTATTTGGCCTTCGTCATGCGGGCGGATAACCGGGGCGAAGGCGGAATCCTGGCCCTCACGGCTCTGGTGAGCCCCATGCGCCGCCCGGATTGGGGCAGCCGGCGCTGGCTCCTGATTCGCCTGGGCCTCTTCGGGACGGCCCTTCTGTATGGGGATGGCATGATTACGCCCGCGATCTCCGTCCTCTCTGCAGTAGAGGGGTTGGAGGTGGCAACGCCGTTCTTTGAGCCCTACATTATTCCGATCACCATTGTCATCCTGGTGGGACTCTTTCTCGTGCAGAGTGGCGGCACCGAGAAAATTGGCAAGGTGTTTGGACCTGCCACCTTTATCTGGTTTACGGTTCTGGCCCTCCTCGGCATTCGCTGGATTCTGCACCAGCCAGGGGTGCTCGCGGCGGCCAATCCACTCTACGGGCTTAACTTTTTCCTGACAAACGGCTGGACGGCGTTTCTGGTGCTGGGGTCGGTCTTCCTGGTTGTGACCGGCGGTGAGGCGCTCTACGCCGACATGGGCCATTTTGGGAAGAAGCCTATTCAGCTCGCATGGTTCATTATGGTATTGCCTGCGCTCCTGCTCAATTATTTTGGGCAGGGCGCGCTGCTGTTGGAACACCCCGAGGCGGTGGAGAATCCCTTCTACGAGATGGCTCCCGACTGGGCGCTCTACCCGGTGGTGTTCATTGCAACCCTGGCGACGGTCATCGCGTCGCAGGCTCTCATCACGGGGGCGTTTTCGCTCACTATGCAGGCGGTGCGTCTTGGCTATCTGCCGCGCGTGCGGATTGAGCACACCTCTCCCGAGGCCATCGGACAGATTTACATTCCCGCCGTCAACTGGATCCTCATGGTGTCCTGCGTCGCGCTGGTCCTTGCGTTTCGCTCCTCCAGCAATCTGGCCGCTGCTTATGGCGTGGCCGTCACCGCCACGATGGTCGTGACCACGCTCCTTCTAACGGTGGTCGCCTATGAGCGGTGGAAGTGGCCCCTGCCTGCCACCATCGCATTTTTGGTATTCTTCCTTACCATCGATCTCGCCTTTCTGGGAGCGAATCTCATCAAGATTCCTGAAGGTGGGTGGTTCCCGCTGGTTGTCGGAGCCCTAGTCTTTATCATCATGACGACCTGGAAACGAGGGCGCTACATCCTGCGCGAGCGCCTGACGGAAAGCTCGGTTCCCTTCACCGATTTTGTCCAGCAACTTCCAGACAGTGAGATCATACATGTACACGGTACCGCTGTCTTCATGTACAGCGACCCTCTGGGGACGCCCCCGGCTCTGCTACACAATCTCAGGCATAACAAGATTCTTCATGAGAATGTGATTTTGCTCTCGGTGGAGACAGAGGAAGTCCCGCATGTGCCACAAACAGAGCGCGTGGAGGTACGAGCACTAGAGGACGGTTTCTATCAGGTAGTACTGCACTATGGCTTCAGGGAGCAGCCAAATGTCCCACGCGATCTGGCCCTGACGGAGGCGCACGGACTCAAGCTAGATCTTGAGGAAATTAGCTATTTTCTGGGACGCGAGAGGTTACTTGCTACGGAACGACCAGGCATGGCTATCTGGCGCGAGAACCTTTTCGCGCTGATGAGCCGCAATGCCCGCAATGCCACAGACTATTTTTGCTTACCGCCGGATCGCGTGGTCGAGTTAGGCTCCCAGATCGAGTTGTAGAACATTGCCTTCCCCTCATGTCACCGGCCCCGCAATGGGTTGAGCATGGATTCTCCTTGCACTAAAAACGCCTGCAAATAGTTGGGCAAGGGGCTTTTCTCTACTTCTTCGCCCGTCTTGGCTTGCAATGCGACAGCACCAGTATATCGAGGATTGTCTCCAGCTCCTGCGGCTTCATGTCGCACGCAGCCTTCCGCTGCGGTCACACCTGGAGCGCCGGAAAGGTGCCCGCCTGCTCGCCTACTGCCACAAATGGCCCAATCCCAGGTAGGCACCTTCAGACCGGCGATGGTCTCATCCCTCCGGTGGGCCTGATCGACCGCAAATGAGGAAGCGAACGACCTCTACCCCAAACGGCTATGGCTGACGGGGCGGCAGTAGATTGTTCTGCTGGAGGAAGGTACGCGCGACCTCCTCGACAGCGCGTTGCTCGGGGCCATCGACCTGCCAGTTCAGC
>JACCSL010000229.1 GCA_013812995.1 Ardenticatenales bacterium
GAGCCACCCCTCCACCACAAATTCCATCAGAACCAGAAACGTAATAACGGAACGGAGCCTCTTGCCGTCTTACGTTTTACGTTTTACGTTTTATAATCAGCCCCTTATTTCACCAGACAGGACTCTAGGTTATGCAGCAAATTGATCTGCGAAGTGACACCGTGACGTTGCCGAGCCCTACCATGCGCCGCGCGATGGCGGAGGCGCAGGTGGGCGATGATGTGTACGGCGAGGATCCCACCGTGAACCACCTGGAAGCTCTGACAGCGGAGATGCTGGGGAAGGAGGCCGCGCTTTTCGTGCCGAGCGGTACGATGGGCAACCTGATCGCCCAGATGGTGCACTGTGGGCGCGGCGAGGAGGTCGTTGTGGGGGATCAGGCGCACACGTTCCGCTACGAGGCGGGCGGCAGCGCGGCGGTCGGCGGCATTCACCCCCACACCATCCGCACGGCGGAAGATGGCACGCTCCCGCTTGATGCGGTGCGCGACGCCGTGCGGGAAGACAATGTTCACTACCCGCGCACCCGCCTGCTCGTACTGGAGAACACGCACAATCGCACGGGTGGGCGCGTGCTGTCCCTGGCCTATCTCCAGGCTGCCCGCGCCCTTTGCGATGAGGTGGGCATTGCGTTTCATTGTGATGGGGCGCGGCTCTGGAACGCGGCCGTGGCGCTGGGATGTAGCCCCGCCACCATCGCGGCCCCCTTTGACACGCTCTCGGTCTGTCTCTCCAAGGGGCTCGCGGCCCCCGTGGGCTCGCTCGTGGTGGGCTCGCAGCCCTTCATTCACGAGTCGCGGCGGGCGCGCAAGCTGCTGGGCGGCGGGATGCGCCAGGCGGGGATTCTGGCGGCCGCAGGCCTCATCGCCCTGACCGAGATGCAGGAGCGCCTGGTTGAGGACCACGAGCATGCGCAACGACTGGCCGAGGGGCTCACTGCGTCGGGCTATCGGGTCACCCATCCCATCGAGAGCAACCTCGTTATCTTCGAGCAGCCGGACGAGGGAGCCGCCCCCGCCGAGCGAAGCGCGGTCTGGCGGGAGCAGGGGGTTCTCATCTCACCCATCGGCGGGCGGCGCTTCCGCGCGGTGACACACTATGGCATTGAGCGGCAGGATGTCGAGCGGGTGATAGAGGTCATCGGGCAGACGGCGTGAAGGGTGCCATCGCAGGTTCAGCTTGCCATTGAGAGCGCCAGCGCCGCCGCGCCCAGCACCCCGACCTCGTCGCCGAGGGCCGCTGGAACCACGTCGAAGGTGCTGTGGTAGGCCGACATAGTGCGGGCCTGGGTGGTCTGGCGGATGGGGCCGAAGAGCATCTCGCCTGCGTTCGACACGCCCCCGCCCAGGATAAAGCGCTGCGGGTTGAACAGGTGGACCAGGTTTGCCATCGCCATCCCGATGAATTCCCCGGCACGCGCGAGGACATCCAGCGCGAGAATATCGCCCTCACGCGCGGCCTGCACCACCTCCTCGGTGGTTGGGGCTCGGTCCAGCCCCTGGAGCATGCTTGCGCCCCGGTTGGTGAGGCGCGCGGCGGCCTCGCTGGCGATGTTGGGACCACTGGCGAGTGCCTCCACACAGCCCCGGTTGCCGCAGCCACAGCGCGGCCCGTCTGGCACGATCTGCATGTGCCCTACCTCGGCGGCGAGGCCTCTGGACCCCAGCAGCAGCCGGTTGTCTACGATAATCCCGCCGCCGATGCCTGTCGAAACGGTGATGTAGATGATGTGGTGGTAGCCGCGTCCCGCACCAAAACGATGCTCGGCCAGCGCGGCGAGGTTCGCATCATTGCCAATCCACACAGGGAGTTGAAGTCGCTGATGCAGCTCGTCCGCCAGCGGCACATTTTCCCAGCCCAGCAGGTTGGGAGCCTGGTAGACGATGCCATTGAAAGGATCAAGCGGCCCTGGGGCAATCGCGCCGACACCCAATACCTGGGCCTGGGGCGGCAGGTGGGAAAGAACCTCCTGTACCGCCTCGGCCAGCCGGTTGATAACCCCAGCAACCCCCAACTCGGCCATAGTTTTGCGCTTGAGCTGCTCGATAATCTGCCCTGTCTCATCGACCAGCGCCGCGCGCAGGTGTGTGCCGCCCAGGTCTACGCCGATGACGTAGTTTGTCATAAGGGTCTCCGCTCAGTGGAAATAGAATGTAAAACGTAAAACGTAAAACGTATTATGTTTTACGGATATATGTTGCCTTTTATGCGGTAGGCGTTGCTTCTACGTATTGCGTTTTGCGCGCTGGCTATCATGTTGGCGCATTACGCATTACGTTTTACGTTTTAGAAGAACGCTGCCTCTTGGTGGGCGAGCGTGTCGCGCAGGCGGATGTGGTGGGCGGGAACGAAGGGCTCGGGCAGGGCATCTGGCGAGACCCAGGCGATGGCGAGGGTTTCGTCGCAGAGCGTGGCCTCGCCGCCCGTCACGGTGGCCTCGAAGGCGACAGTGACATAGTGGACCACATTGCCATCTGGGTACTGGATGACCTGAAATTTTTCGGGATCACTGTAGACACCCACCAGCCGTGTGATCGCAATCGTGTAGCCCGTCTCCTCCCATACCTCCCGCTGGACCGCTGCCGCAATCGTTTCCCCCTGCTCGACGCCCCCGCCAGGCAGACCCCAGTAGCCGTTGTCGCCGCGCTGGTGCAGGAGAAACTGCCCCTGCTCATTCCAGACCACGGCACTCACGGCGAGGCGAAGAAAGCCAATCGTCACCTCGTCCGGGCTGGGGTAGGGATTGAAGCTCACGAGAGGCTCCGCACGACCACATCTTCCAGGAAGGCGCTGAGGGGCGCGTCCGACTCGACGATGCGCTCGGCGCAGGTGACAACCACGTAGGCTTCCTTCAATTTTCCTTGCTCCAGCAGGTCGGGCAGCAAGGAGAGCACCACCGACCGGAAGGAGGTACGATCCTCCTCATCCAGCGTCATGGCAATGGCCTCTGTGGCATAGGGGTGCAGCGCCTCCGGCGTCTCGGGCAGGGAGCCAAGCCGCTCCCGCACGAGCGCGCTGTTCTCATCCGTCAGCACATGATTTTCGAAGCGGGGGTTCGCCGCGAGCTGCGTTGCCAGCTGGTCGAACTCCTCCGGGTGCTCGGTGAAGTAGGCGGACCACTGGGCGCGCTCCGGTTCCAGCGTTTCCAGACTCTGGGCGGTGAGCCGCTCCATCTGCCAGTACTCGGTGATGGCGTTGCGGGCATCGGCGGGGAGTGGTCCCTGCGGCGCGGGGCGGCCCGTCATGGTTTGGTACATGGTGCGCATCTCACCGTCGCTCGGCGACCCCATCGCGGTGAGCCGCTCCTGCTGCCGCTGCTCGGCTTTGGCGCGCTCGGCGGCCAGCTTCTGGTCCTCGCTCCAGTGGCACTTCTTATATTTTTTCCCACTGCCACACCAGCAGTTATCGTTTCGACCCAATGTGCTCATTCGCTTTTATAATCCTGATTGTTTTATTGAAGGGGGTGGTAAAACGTAAAACGTAAAACGTAACTGGTTCTGATAGAATTTGTGGTTGAGGGGTGGCTCTGCGTGGTGGG
>JACCSL010000234.1 GCA_013812995.1 Ardenticatenales bacterium
TATCCCCGTGGTACATGGGATGGGGATGACGCACCGTTTCATAGTCCAGGTTTGCCACGATGGTGCCCTCGGTCAGCTCCGCCACGGTGATGCCCACCGTCATCGCCATCGTCAACATGCCATTGACGATGGGTTTGCCAAACTCCGTATGGCTCGCGAAGTCGGCGTTCATGTGCAAGGGCTGTGTGTTCATCGTCAGCGCGCAGAACAGCACATTGTCGCCCTCCGTGATGGTGCGCCCCAGCGTGTGGCGAATATGATATCCGACCTCTAACTCCTCAAAATATTTTCCAGCCATTCCCCATTGACCTCGTTGTCTCTCAGGTTCACGCGGCGCTCTCGCCACGCTCTCGCAGAGTATACAAAAGCGTGTGCCCTTGCACAATGTGGAATCCCCACGTCTACCTACTTTACGTCAACCCTCAAATTGATTTCCTTCTCCATTCTTCTATACTCCGCGCTGCTTGTTCTACCTCACTGGTTAGTCTTGGAAAGTGTTAATGTCCTATGATGCGACATCGTTCTATCTCTTTGCTCCTGGCACTGGGTGTGACAGGAATATGGCTGCTCCTCCTCCTGCCCCTGCCCCTCCGCGCGCGTGCCCGCGCAGGCACCTGGTACGTGGCACCTGGCGGAAACAATGCCAATAGCTGCATCACCCCTGAGCAGCCCTGCGCCACCCCCAACGGTGCGCTGAACCAGGCGGGCTTTGTGGCGGGCGATAGCGTGCTGGTAGCGGCGGGCCGCTACACCAACACCCAAGAAGAAAATGCCGTGGTGTGGCTCGCGCAGGATGCTCACCTCTCTGGGGGATGGGATCCTGCGTTCACGATGCAAAATAGGGAAACCGTTCTGGATGGTGAGAACGAGCAGGTTGTCGTCGTCGTTTTGAATGGGGTAACTGCGACGATGGAGCGCTTCACGATGGGCAATAGCGGGGCGCTGGCGCGCGTGCGTACCTGCAAGCAACAAGGGCAATGTGGGGATCCCTCCCCTTACTTGACGTTCACTACGCCAACTCCGCTCGCTTTTCATTCAGCATCGTTTGATAACCAACAGGGAGGGCTGACGGGTATCCACAACCGTGGTGTCCTCACCCTGATCAACAGCGAGTTTCTGGGCCTCTACGGCGGAGCTGGGATTTGGAATGAGGGAACAATGACTGTGACTGGTTCAATGGTGTCCGGGGTGTATCCCACAGGAATTGCCAATTATGGACAATTAACGCTCCAAGGCAGTGGGGTTTGGGGCAATTTTGGTGGCTGTGCCGGAATTGGTAATGGTGGGCGTTTGACAGTCATTGAAAGTGCAGTGATTTACAATGATGTGCGATCCGGAGCCTCCGGAGGGGGTATTTGCAACACGGGGGAGGCGGTGTTGGTGAACAGCACAGTAAGCATGAATGGTGCGCTTGGTTCTTCCAGTAATCCCGAGGCAGGACGCGGGGGCGGTATCTATAACATCACGGGTACCCTGGCGCTGTACAACAGCACGGTCACAGATAACTCCGCCCAGCATGGGGGCGGTATCTATAACACGAGTGATGGGGTAGTCACGCTCCAGAACACGCTGCTGGCCTCGAACAACGCCACGTTTTTTGGGGGGGAGGGGGATGAT
This sequence comes from Ardenticatenales bacterium, assembly GCA_013812995.1. Lineage (GTDB taxonomy): Bacteria > Chloroflexota > Anaerolineae > Ardenticatenales > Ardenticatenaceae > JACCSL01. The sequence continues at coordinate 1,618 of JACCSL010000234.1, forward strand.
TGTAGCGGAAGGGTTCATTCACGGGGCTATAACCTGATCGGTGTAACCACCGACTGTATCATTGAGGCAGGTTCTGGCGATATTCTGGACCGGGGAGAAGGTCCCTTCTTCCCACTGATAGGTACGACGCTGCCTTACAATCCGCTGCCGCGTCCTAGTGCAGCGGTAGATGGGGGCAACCCGGCGGGCTGCCTGGATCATGAGGGGCGGTTGCTCACCGTGGATCAGCGTGGTGTGCCACGCCAGGGACGCTGTGATATTGGTAGTTATGAGTATAACGAGCAACATGATCCCTTTTTCTACCTATTCTTACCGATAATTAGCAGTCAGTAACTCCACTCAATCTACTTCCAAGTTATTCTTATTCGCGCGGCTTGGCCAAGCCATATGCAAAGTCCTACCAGAGAAGCTGTCCGGCACCGAAATTGTCGTTGAGGCATGGCGTGATCCAGCCACGAATCAGTTTGTGGCGCGGCAGATTGGCGTTTAGGCGCAGGTTGCGCCACCATAGAGGACACCCACATACTTTTTTCAGGGACTGGCCCGGCCAAAGCTGGGTCGTCCCTTCGTAAAATGCCCCTGGCGAGTACCTTCTGGGTAAGTCCAGGGGTTTCAGGAGCTAAGGTCTATGGACAAAAATGTCTGGTCGCGCCTGAGCGGCCCCGTGAAGGTCGGTCTGACCTTCTTCTTGATTGCCGTCGTGCTATCCGTCGTCGGAATCCTACGGAACCCCGACATCCCCGCGAACCCACAGAGCATCCTCATTGCCACCGCCATCTCTGGACTCACCTGGGGTCTCATTGCCTGGGCCATTGCCACCGCCGCGCTGGATGTGGAGGAAGAGATTGAGGAACGGGACGGCGCGCCCCTTGAATGAGCTCGCTACCCGACGGCAGTTTCTGCTCGCGGGCGGGGCCGGGCTCCTGCTCTCCCTTGTTCTGACCGTTTTCCTCTTTTTCCTGGCCCGGAGGCTCTCCGGGGCGGCCTTTTTGTCCCCCACCACTCGTGGGGGCGGCGGCTGGGCTATGTTTTTCCTGCTGGCGATAGGCTTCATCGCCGTCGCCGAGCTTCCCCTGGTACTCTACGGGCTGGTCCGCATGGCCCGTCGGGGTCTACCGGGCCTCGCCCTGAACAGCACCCACTTTGTCTTTGTCGCCTTTCCCGCCATCTACGGTGCGCTGGGTACCCTGCTGACGGGCCAGCGTTGGTGGCTCTGGGTGATGCTTTTTCTCTCGGGGGTCCGGCTCTTCACCAGTGCCATTCTCATCTACCCCCGCGAGATGGCTGAGCGTGAGGCCGCGCTGGTCGCGAAGCGTGCGCCCCCCGCCCCACCCCCTGCGCGCACAAGGCTCATTGAGGAGATTCGTGGCTTTATCCTGGATATGGACGGGGTGCTCTACCGGGGAAATACGGTGCGCGAGGGAACGCTGGATTTTATCCACCACCTGAACGCGGCGGGCTTGCCCTACCTCTGCCTGACCAACAATGCCTCGCGCACCAGTGCGATGTACGAGGAAAAGCTGGGGCGGCTGGGCCTTCCTATCAAGGGGGAGCATGTGATGGGCGCGGCCCAGGCCACCGCCGAGTGGCTCCGCGCCAGGGCGGTGGCTGGGGCGCGGGTGCTCCCCCTTGGTGAAGCGGGGCTACGCGAGGAATTGAGCAAGGTAGGATTTACGCTGGTCGAGCAGCCGCCCGCCGATTATGTAGTCGTGGGGATTGATTTCGAGTTGACCTACGAGCGGCTGAAGCAGGCGACGCTGGCGATTCGGGGCAACGCGCAGTTCGTTGGCACGAACCCGGACAGAACCTTTCCCAGCGAGGAGGGTCTCTTGCCGGGCAATGGCGCGGCACTGGCCTACTTGGAGGCGGCCACGGGGGTCGCGCCGATCATCATCGGCAAGCCCTCCGTGGCCATCATGGAGGTGGCGCTGGCACACCTTGGCCTGCCCGCCGAGCAGGTCGCGATGGTCGGGGATCGCCTCGACACAGACATCCTGGGCGGGCAGCACGCGGGGTTGATGACGATTCTCGTGCGGGGCGGCGTCACCTCGGAGGCGGAGCTAGCCACCTCGCCCATCCAGCCCGATCTGGTGGTGGATGACCTGGGCGCACTCCTGGCGCGGGTCGCGCCGGAGCGTCAGGCGAATCTGGCGAACAGCACCCCGAGCAAGTAGAGCAGGAAGAGCGGGATCATCACTACGACCATCGTCCAGGGGTCCGGCGTGGGCGTGAGCACCGCCGAGAGGATAGCACTGGCAAGGAAAGCCCAGCGGACATTCTTGATGAGCGTCTGGTAGCTGACGATGCCCAGTTTGGCCAGGAAGAAGATCACCAGCGGCGTCTGAAACCCGATGCCCAGCGCCAGGAGCAGAGTGGTCACGAAGGAAACGTAGGCTTCAAGGGTCCATTGAATGACGGCAAACTCTTCGCCAAAGTTTTGCAGGAAACTCAGCGATACGGGCAACGCGACCATGGCCCCGAAAAGGATGCCGCCTAAAAAGAAGAGTGTTGCCGCAGGCAGAAAGAAAAAGATATAGCGTTTCTCGCGGCGGGTCAGCGCGGGCAGCAAAAACGCGATGATCTGGTAGAGGATGATAGGGATTGCCAGGCTGATACCGCCTACCATTGCCACCTTGAACCACTGGACGAGCGCATCGGTAGGATTGAGAGCCTGGGGTTTATTCTCCAGCGGTGAGATCAATATCTGGAGCGCCGCATCCGTGAAGGGCATAACCAGCAGGGTGGTAACGAAAACAGCCAGAAGCGCGATGATAAAGCGAGTGCGGAACTCGCGCAGGTGTTCGACGAGGGGCTGCGCTTCCCCCTGGTAGGCATCAGGTTCAGTAGCTGTGGTCATTCTCACCCTCGCTGCGGGACACCGGCTTGTAATCAAGGGAGTTGGGTGCTGCTCGAATTTCCTGTTGCAGATCCTGGATCGGGCGCGCCGTTCCCTTGATTTCGTCTCGAATCTCCTCAAACGGCTTCGTAATGGGCTGCGTCTCGGTC
>JACCSL010000243.1 GCA_013812995.1 Ardenticatenales bacterium
ACCCCACCCTGCTCCAGCACCGCCGCGTTGATCCGGGCGAACAGGCGCGAGAAGTAGACCACCACGTTGACCTGCTCTTCGGGAGGGAGTTCCTCGATGCGCTCCGAGAGCCCCAGTATGTTCACGAACATGGCGACCAGATCCACAAACTCTGGCTGAATCTCGCGTCGCGAGGCACTTTCCACCAGGAGGGTGAGAATCGAGCTTGGCAGATAACTGGCAAGGGGCTCGACCTTCTTCAGCGTCTCACCGATCTCGTGAATCAGCCCTGGTACGCTGCGATCAAAAAGAATCGTGTGACCCTTCCGGTTTCGCGAGGCGACGATCTCATATTCCCCCAGCTCTTCCTCGCTGAAATCATCCATGACGAGCATGTAGCCCGGCGGACCCGCCTCAAAGCGGAACTGTTCCGCCAACTCTGTGGCAATTGTCTCCGTCACACAGACCCGCCCGACGGTGCCCGCGCCTTCTGCCCGCTTACTGCGCTGCACCGCAGAGCCAAGGAGGACATGCTCCATCCGCTTGGGGGTGCCAATATGAGCGGTGAGGAAGCGCCCGGTGTGGATGCCAATGCGCATTCCAAGGCTAAGGTTCCCCTGCGGGGTTTCGATATGCGTGAATTTTGCCATCGCGCGTTGCATGCGGAGGCCGGAGCGGATGGCCTTGGCGCAGTCGTTCCGCTGGCGGTCCGCGCGGAACTGCACGAGCATTGCATCCCCGGTAAATTCAAGTAGACTCCCGCTGGACTTGCTTATAATCTCGATCATCCCCGCGAAGTAGCCGTTCAAGACGCTAAGGACCATTTCCGCACCGGGCCCTCCCTGTACCACATTGGCCTCCAGCAGGCGCGTGAAACCCGCCAGGTCCGTGAACATCAAGGTCCCTTGCTCCCACTCAAACTCTACCGCGCCTGGCTCTGTCAGGGGCGTGGAGATATGGCGGGGCACATAGTCCAGCAAGATATACTGGAGGGTTCGGAGATGTTCGAATACCTGGGTCAGGGTCTCGGGGCTGGGATTCGTCCACGCAGTGGCATAGAGAGCGGCCGGTAGGAGCTCTCTTAGCCGCGCTTCCATCGCAACGAGTGAGACGGGGGGAGAGTTAGGCATGGGCAACACATTTCCTGCTGGAGTGGTTCTCAACGATAGAGATAGAATAGTTTCGCTCCCTAATATTTGCCCAGAGCCGGAAAGATGTCAACCGTCACCAGTGACATTCCCAGGGCAATTGCATACTCGCCATAGCGAGACGCTCTGAGCCCTGATGCGCGCCTACCGATCAATCGGCAGGCAGTCCGGTAATCTCATGGAGATGCGCGGCTGAATTTCGCGGTTGCGCGGGGCTGTAGTATTTTCAATTGATGATTGACTCTGTGACACTCTCTGTGGTCATTCCCCTCTACAACGAGGAGGAAAGCATCGCACTCCTCTATGAGCGGCTGACCCAGGCCCTGGACCTCTACGGGCGATCCTACGAGCTTATCATTGTGGATGATGGTTCCACGGATGGGAGCTTCCTACGATTGCGCCATCTGGCTCAGGTGGACTCGCGGCTGCGGGTCGTGCGCTTTCGCCGCAACTTCGGGCAGACGGCGGCCTTCGCGGCTGGCTTTGACCACGCGCGCGGCGAGATTATCGTGACGATGGACGCCGACCTCCAGAACGACCCGCGCGACATTCCGGTGCTGGTCGAGCAGATCGAGGCGGGCTACGATATCGTGAGTGGCTGGCGGAAAGAGCGCCAGGACCGCTTTCTGGACCGCAAACTTCCCTCGGTGCTTGCCAATCTCCTCATCTCGAATGTGACCGATGTGCGGCTCCATGACTACGGCTGCTCGCTTAAGGCGTACCGCCGTGACATTCTCAAGGAGGTGCGTCTCTATGGAGAGTTGCATCGCTTCATCCCCGCGCTCGCCAGCCAGGTGGGGGGAACCGTCACGGAGGTGCCCGTCACCCATCACGCGCGCCGCTTTGGGCGCTCCAAGTATGGACTCAGCCGTACGGTCCGCGTCATCCTGGACCTGATAACGGTCTGGTTTCTCGGGAGCTACGGCACGCGCCCGCTCCATGTCTTTGGAACACTCGGTTTCATCGCGGCAGGTGCAGGCACCCTCACGGGTCTCTATCTGACCTTTGTAAAGCTTGGTCTCGGTC